>CAZWVE010000186.1:0-3874 GCA_964636925.1 uncultured Marinicella sp. | reverse complement strand
ATAATTCTAAGGCTGTTTTATAAAAAGCATCACCGTCCGGTAAATCCCAAACACCGTTATTTTCATCCACTTTTTTATCCAGCTGAACAAAATAATCAATCAAGTCCTGATAGGCCGGATAGACGGCTGTTTCAATCACCTGTTTGGCTTCTTGGGCCAGTTCTTTTTGTACCGACTCATCCAGTTTGGCCTGGTCCATTTTCTCTAGCAAGCTGACCATTAAAATGCCTTCCTCGGGCGGAGTGTTGACGAAATTTTGCATTTCATCCACCACCTTTGTGACCACAAACTGAGGCGGTAAAATGCCCAATTGTTCTCGGTGTTTCAAGCCTTCGAGCACTTGTGAAAATTTTAACTTCACGGCTTTTAAGCGCGCAATGTAATCCTCGGCATCACCCTTATCTTCAATCTGGTGGGTACTTTCCATAAAAGAAGGGAAATTACTTTGTACGCCAAATAACTGATTCACGGGATAATTGTGAAAACGAAAGCGTTGGTTTTCTACCATCAGACCCAGTAAGGAAGCCATGACGTCTTTGGACATTTTATCGGCGGGGTCTAAATCCGCATCTTCATAGGACATGAGGGTGTCGTAGGTTTGCTGAAGCTCTACCATCATTTTATCGCCGGCTTCAATGCTGGCATCATCAAGTTTGGCGTTATGGCCATCAATGCCAAGTGGTTCCAGAACCCTTAGAGAGGATAAGGTTTCGGGGCTATCCTTAACAAACTTGATGGCTGACTTAGCAAAGAACAGGTTGATATTATAAGGTTTAAAATACCAGACATGGATGAAGAACAAGCCTGCCAGCAGCAGCATGGTGAGCAGAAAAATGCCGAAATATTTAAAAACGCGTTTCATGTTTGATGACCTCTTTTTTGTCAGTGTGCTTTAGTTTGGCATTTAAGCGGGCTATCTTTTACAATACTTAGTGAAGGCACTCGCCGGAAAATACTGTTTTATTGTCAGCTTCCGGTCGGCTTAAGTCCAGTAACAATGTGAAAAGAGGTGCAAAATATGCAAGAAGTCATGGCTGAAAAAGCCCCGGAACCGGTTGGTCCTTACCCGCATGCGCGACAAGTGGGTGATTTTCTGTTGTTATCGGGCATGGGCCCGCGAGCGGCGGGGCAAAAAGACATTCCCGGGGTGACGCTGGATGATCAGGGGCAGATTGTTGATTATTGCATCGAAACCCAAACCCGCCAGTTATTTGCCAATTTAAAGGCGGTGTTGGTATCCGCCGGAGCCCAGTGGTCTGATTTGGTGGATATTACGGTGTTTTTAACCAATATGGATGATGATTTTAAGACCTTTAATCGTGTCTATGCCGAGTATTTCACCGATAACAAGCCCTGTCGTACCACGGTTGAGGTGAATAAGCTGCCAACACCGATTGCCGTGGAATTGAAATGTATGGCTTATAAATCCAAGGAGAAGTCTCATGCTTAAACCGGTACCGCCGTTTAATTTTAAAGCCTGGATTGAGGAACACCGAGATCAACTCAAACCGCCGGTGTGCAATAAACAGGTCTATGAACAAGATGACTTTATTATCATGGTGGTCGGCGGGCCGAACGGCCGGCGAGATTATCATTACGATGAAGGCCCCGAGTTCTTTTATCAGCTCGAAGGCGAAATGTGTTTAAAAACCCAACAAAACGGCCAGGTGGTGAATTATCCGATTAAAGCCGGCGAGATTTTTTTGCTGCCGCCAAAAATGCCGCATTCACCGGTGCGTTATGCCGATTCCATCGGTTTGGTGGTGGAGCGGAAACGGCTGGCCAACGAACAAGACGGGTTGTTGTGGTATTGCGAAAACTGTAACCATAAACTGTATGAAGAATACTTTCATTTACGCAGCATTGAGAAGGACTTTTTACCGGTGTTTGAGCGCTTTTTTGCCGATGAGCAATTACGCACCTGTGACCGGTGTGGTACGGTGATGCCTGACAGTAATCAACTGGAGTTATGATGCTCACCATCGATATCCACACCCATATTTTACCCAAAGAATGGCCTGATTTAGCCGAACGTTATGGTTATGGCGGTTTTGTACAATTACAGCACGATGGCTGCGGTTGTGCGAAGATGTTGAAAGATGGGCGTCATTTCAGGGATGTTGAGCCCAATGTCTGGGATGCGCAAACCCGTTTACAAGAGTGCGACCAGCACGGTGTTCATGTGCAGGTCTTATCCACGGTACCGGTAATGTTTTCCTATTGGGCCAAAGGCCGCGACACCCATGATTTATCGCAATTGTTAAACGATGATATGGCTGCCACCGTCGCCACAAATCCAAAACGGTTTGTCGGTTTAGGCACTTTGCCGATGCAAGTGCCGGATTTGGCGGTCAAGGAATTAACCCGCTGCGTCAAAGAACTGGGCCTGGCCGGCGTGCAAATTGGCAGTCATATCAATGACTGGAATTTGAATGCGCCGGAATTGTTTGAGGTGTTCGCTGCCGCCGAGGAATTGGGCGCGGCGGTTTTCGTCCACCCCTGGGATATGATGGGTCAGGCGGATATGAGCGATTACTGGTTGCCGTGGTTGGTGGGCATGCCGGCGGAAACCTCGCGCGCCATTTGTTCGCTGATATTCGGTGGTGTGTTAGAGCGTTTGCCGAATTTGCGGATTGCTTTTGCCCATGGCGGCGGTTCTTTTCCGGCCACCCTGGGTCGCATTAAACACGGCTTTGATGTGCGCCCGGATCTGGTGGCGGTGGATAATAACATTTCACCGGAGCACTATTTAGACCGGATTTATCTGGATACCCTGGTGCATGATGCTCGCATGCTGGATTATGTGGTTGATTTAATGGGGCCTGATCGCTTGGCTTTGGGGACCGATTACCCGTTTCCTTTGGGTGAGTTGCAACCGGGACAACTGATTCATTCTATGCCGTATGATGACCCTATAAAACAACGCTTGTTGGCCGGCACGGCATTGGAGTGGTTAAATCTGCGTGCTGAACAGTTTCATGGCTAAGCAACCTGCCGGTATTTCTCTGGCCATTCCGCTCCAGTTTAATGGGCCGCAACCAAACCATTTCGATGCTCCGCCGGCAACGGCACAAGCCATGCAAAGCGGTGAATTTATAGGTGATGTCGCCCGGGGCGGTTCCTGTAACGCGGAGCACGTGACGTTAAATCCCCATTGTAATGGTACGCACACAGAGACCATTGGTCATATTATCGAAGATAACAATCAGCAATTTGCGCCTTATCAGGTGATTCAGTCGCCTTTAGTCAAAGCCTATGTGTTAACCGTGCAACCGACTCAGAATTATCAGGGCAATGAAAGCTATACACCGGCAATCAGCGACCGGGATGCGGTGATTTGTCAAGATATGTTGTCAGGTGTCCATAAATATTTACAGGATGTAAAAGCATTTATTATCAGAACCTTACCCAATGATGAGAGTAAAAAATGGCGACAATACGGGGACAAATGGCAACCGCCCTTCTTTACCCACCAAGCGATGCAGTGGTTGGTTAATGAAACTGATATTGAACATTTATTGGTGGACATGCCCAGTATTGATAAAATGTATGATGAGGGTCTGCTCAGTAATCATCGGCTGTTCTGGCAGGTGGATCGGCAAGGCCGATGGTTAAAGGGTGATCAACGCCATAAAACCATCACTGAAATGATTTATGTGCCGGATGAGGTGGTCGATGGCTTGTACTGTTTAAACTTGCAAGTGGCTGCCTGGCAGCTTAATGCGGTACCGTCGAATCCGGTTTTATTGCCCTTATCTACTGTACCGACCGGACATTCAGGTTAATGGATTGTTAACAGCGCATTGCTATAATCCTATGCATGCGTCGCAATATGTTCAGTCAACAGAAAAAAAAGCGAAAAGCCGGATGGTTG
>CAZWVE010000185.1:0-3916 GCA_964636925.1 uncultured Marinicella sp. | reverse complement strand
CACGCTCATTTATGGTAATGATCAGGGCCAGGAAACCACCCGCATGATGTTAACACCGGATGTGGTCAAGGTATCCACCAATGATGAGACCAATACCGATGTTATTTTTAACGGCAATAAAACTGAGTTCGTTGTGGTTAATCATGATGAAAAAAGCTTCATGGTCTTTGGTGAAAAGGAAATTGAGGCGTTATCCGATGTCTCTGCAATGATGGATCGTATGATTGAAAAACAAATGGCCAATATCCCTGAAGCCCAGCGTGAACAAATGCGTGGCATGATGGAGTCCATGATCAAAAGCCAAATGCCGAAACAAGCGGCTGCCCCGGTTTACGAAAAAAATGGTGACAGCAAGGAATACAATGGTTACAACTGCGATGTCGTAGTCAAAACCGTAGACGGTCAAAAAAGTGGTAGTTTTTGTGTCACCGAATATGGCCAATTAGACGTGGCTCCGGCTGAGTATGCGGTGATTGCTAAATTTATGAAAATTGCGGAAAAAATGGCCTCTCAATTTGGTCAGGATAACAGCATGAATTTTGCTGCCATTGGTGAAGTGTTGCCGGTATATTTTAAAGATGCCGGTCAAACCGGTATCTTAATGAATGTTGATAATGGTCAAATTGATGCCGGTTTATTGACTGTGCCTGAAGGTTATAAGCAACAAGAACTGCCGAAAGAAATGTTCTAAAAGCTTACTTTATCCAAGACTTCTCAAAGCCCCGACTTTGTTTCGGGGTTTTTTATTTTCATAATAAGTTCATGATTTTGGTAGAATGCGCGCATGAAAGAGCGCTTTGAAATTGTTTATTACAATAGTCCAAAAGAGCAGACAGCCGGTGCGGACTATCGCTGTTTAATCACTGAAATAAATGCCGACCTGGTGGCGTGGATTAAGCGTCATTGTGCCGGTCGGTCGATTATTTTAGTTAATGCCAAAGCCGTGTTGCCGGATTATTGGCAAACTCGGCTACTGGCACCTTTTCAGGATGAAACCGTATCTGCGGTTTCGGCATTAACCACCCGTGAATACCTGCTGTCACCGCTGCCATCTGACGTTAAGTTTACCGGTACAGCGCAGGCATTGGATGCGCAGTTAAGTGTTTTGGCACCGTCTCAGACCTTTATCTCTGCAGTCTATAATCCAAATATTTTGGCGCTGAATGATATCAACGATTTAGCGTCTCTTAAAGAGATTCATATTACGGCCAATTTATTGGTACAAGAACATCAAGATGGGCCATTAACAACAAGCGCGCCTGATATTGGTGATCAACACCCTTTACCGGCGCACCCCATGGCTGCCACCCAATGGCAGATTGCTCATCAGGCAACCGTTCAGGATGTAGACTATCCCTTGTTTAACGGCCAAGCCAATTTGTTACATGTGGTCATGGACTGGGGTGGTGGCGTGCATCAATGGCTTTCTGATTATATCGCCTGTGATAGGGGACATAATCACTTTGTACTGGTCAGTGAAGGTGAATTTTACCGCCAGCGTTATGGTGAAAAATACAGTTTGTATTATGGCGGTTATAAGGGGTTGTTACTGGCTCAATTTGAATTGTCGCCAAGTATTGAGACTGTGGTTATTCACCACCGGCCCTATCAGCACATGTTGGCACAGATAATAGCCGATTATGGTATCAGCGCTGTGTGGGTATCCTCATTAATTGGCCATGCCATGGATTGTTTAAGTACCGGTTTACCCACGGTACGGGTGCTACACGATTATTTTCCCCATTGGCCGAGTTTAGATGCCCGATTGGATGCGGATATCATTGATGAACAGGCCTTGCAACAATCATTGCGGACCCATGAAGGTACACCCTTTGGGGATGTCAGTGGGGCACAAGTGGATGCCTGGCAAGGTGCGCTCAATAAAAAACTGTCTGCCGATAACGTACATATTGTGGCACCGGATCAATCGGTGATTGAGAACCTGCAAAAACTACCACACAGTGATTGTTATCATAAAGCAGTGGTTATTGCGCATGGCACAACACCGTTATCGGCCATTAATTATGAAGCCGAAGGCGATTCCTTTACTGTGCTGGTCATGGGCCGTTTGATTGCCGGTAAAGGAAAAAAATTATTGCAACAAACCATCCGCCAAAAAAACCTAAAAGAAATACATTGGGTGTTAGTGGGCAGTGGTGATGATGGGGATGATTTTAAAGACTATAAAAATGTCCAGCTGATAAAAAATTATGAACGTGCTCAATTGCCCAAATTAATACAAGAACTGTCACCACAATTAGCATTAATGCCGGCGGCTGTTTCCGAAACCTTTAGTTATGTTCTCAGTGAATTACAAATGTTGGGTATTCCGGTTTTGGCAACACGGGTCGGGGCGTTAAAAAATCGGATTAAAGAAGGTGTTACGGGTTTTTTGGTTGCCCCTGACAGCACTGATATCAGTGAGCGTTTGTTGGCGCTAAAACAACAACCTGATAGCCGTGAACAGGTGCACGGTACGTTGTTAACACAATCGCACAGAACGCTGTGGGATATGCATGCCGATTATCAGGAATTGTTAAGAGATATCAGGTTGCAGACCGTGCCGGTTCATTACCAGGGTCTGCGACCATCCGATTTTAAAGCGGGTCAATTACTGCGGTTATCGGAGCAGCTTGATCGGCTTACGGCCTTTAATCGGCAATTACAAGCGGATGTCGAGGAAAAAACGGCCTGGGCCGGCGATTTGAACCGTCAAATTAAACATTTAACCGATAATTTATCCCTGGCCCGGCAGAATTATGCGGACTTACAACAGGAATTAACACACGTTCGTGATGTTTATGAAAAGCGCACTGGAGATTTGTCGAAGCAAATCAGTGAATTACAGCAGTCAGTGCATGATTTAAGCCGGCAATTACAATCTGCTGAAGCTAACCTGGCAGAAAGCCGTCGTCAACAACAACAATTAGAACAGCAACAACAACAATTAGAACAGCAACATCAGCAATTAAGTCAACAGCATCATTTGGTGAGTGAAGAGCGGGATCAGGCCCGTGATTTGGTTGATCAGATAATGCGTTCGCGTTCATGGCGTTTAACCCGCCCTTTGCGTGGTGCGGCGCGATTAGTCAGGCGTGTTAAAAATAAATTCATTTACCGTTTCAAGCAGATTACCGGCATGCCCAAACGGCTTATTAACAGTTTAAAAACCCGGGGATTTCGTGCCACCTGGCAACTGGCCAAAAGTAAATTGGGACAGCAACAAAAAACGTCAATTAACAAAGCCAAAGCCCTGGCCAGCGACTTCCGGCCGCTGCATTTAAGCACCACAAAACAACCCGTTGTGAGTGTCATCATTCCGGTTTATAACCACTACCGGCACACTTACCATTGTTTACGCTCAATCGCTGACATCACAGACCAAACGCCGTTTGAAGTGATTGTCGTGGATGACTGTTCCACGGATGATACCAGGCAATTGATAAAAGATGTTGCCGGAATTCGTTATCATCGCCAAGCCCAAAACGGTGGCTTTATTCGTTCCTGTAATCAAGGCGCCCAATTGGCACAGGGTGATTACCTTTTGTTTTTAAACAATGACACAGAAGTCAGAGACCACTGGTTAGACAGCCTGGTTGAGACCTTTGCGCAGCATAGCCATGTTGGTTTAGTCGGCAGCCAGTTACGCTATCCGGATGGTCGGCTACAGGAAGCCGGCGGCATTGTTTTCAGTGATGCCTCAGGCTGGAATTACGGGCGCTTAGAATCACCGGATCAGCCTGAAGTGAACCATGTTCGGGCAGTCAGTTATTGCAGTGGTGCCAGTATCATGGTGCCGACCGAATTATTTAAAGCATTGGGTTGTTTCGATGAGCGCTATGTGCCGGCTTATTATGAGGATACCGATTTGGCTTTTGCCGTGCGCGCAGCCGGTTTACAGGTCTTGTATCAGCCC
>CAZWVE010000184.1:0-3930 GCA_964636925.1 uncultured Marinicella sp. | reverse complement strand
CAGCGTTGTGGCCCAAAGCCACCACACAGGCACCGGTTAAAGTGGCTAAATCAACAATCACTTCCGGGTTAAATTCCTGGGCATAAGTTTAGGTATCACACAGAATCATACGGCCTTCGGCATCGGTGTTAAGCACTTCAATGGTTTGACCCGAATAAGAGGTAATGACATCACCGGGTCGATAGGCTTTACCATCAGGCATATTTTCAACGGCCGGTACAAATACTTTTAAGTTAATAGGCAATTTTAGCTCGACTGCCGCAACAAAGGCACCGATAACACTGGCTGCGCCACACATATCATATTTCATTTCATCCATATTGGCGCCGGGTTTCAGAGAAATGCCACCGGTATCAAAGGTGATGCCCTTGCCGACCAGGGCAATCGGCTCTTTATTGTCATCGGCGCCATGGTAAGTCAGGACAATCATTTTTGGTTTGTTATGACTGCCTTGAGCGACCGCCAATAACGCACCCATACCCATTTTTTTCATTTGTTTTTTGTCTAACACATCAATATCACACTTATCATCATTGTGGGCAATGTCAGTGGCGTATTTTGCAATGTATTTAGGGGTGCATAAATTAGGTGGATAGTTTCCTAAATGGCGGGTGGTGTTAATGCCTTTTGCCATACCGGCGGCCATTCGAAATGCCTCTGCGTTTTGGTCATTGCTGGCGACTTCAATGCGTTCCAGATGGTGTTTGTTGTCCTCTTTAAATGATTTCGTGTCCTCATACCGATACGCCGCATGGGAAGCGGCTAAAGTAACCAGCTTAGTGGCTAATTCTGCGTCAACGTTTTTATAGTCTTCGTCATTGAGGTAAAGAGCGACGGATTGACACCGGGAACCGGCGGCAGCGGTGACCACTTTGTGGGTGGTGTCGTACAAGGCGGTGGCAGAAAAATCATCCTGTTTACCCAAACCCACTAAGACCACCTGTTGGCCATTGTCTTGAAATAAGGTGAGCTGTTGACCTGATTGGCCGGTAAAATCCTTATTCTTAATACGCTTATTTATTTCCTGTTGAATCGTATCATTGAATTGTTCGGTGTGTTTGTTATTTGTTTGATTGGTAAATAAGCCAATGACTACTTGGTCTGCTTTATTGAGGTGGGCGGGTTGTTTTGTTGCGTGTAATGACATCAATTCTCTCCAAAAATAATCGAACTGGGGATTTTAATCAACATCTCAAGCTTTCACCAGTGAAAAAGCCCAAACAAATGGTATTTGAGCCGGACAATCCCCGGATTTTAGCACTGGTTTTGAATAGCTGTTAAAATAGCCTTTTTTTTAGTCGGCCAGCCATGATTTTAACGCAATACTTGCGCAAACAATGTGCTCAAACCACCTTGGTGGTCTTGATGTTGTTGTTTTTACTTATGGTGGGCACGCTGTTTACTTCAACATTGCGGGCCATTGCACGCGGTGTTTTGGCGCCGGACTTGTTATTTATTGAATTAAGTCTGCGTTCAGTGGATGTCCTCAATATTCTCATTCCGCTGTCTTTTTTTCTGGGTGTTTTAAGCGCGCTTAGTGGCTTATACCGGAATCAAGAAGCGGTCATGATGCACGCCTTTGGTATGTCCTTACGGGATATGTTCAAGGCCTTATTGCCGATGGCATTGCTGGTGTTCTTTGTCACCACAGTGTTGGCCTTATGGGTGGCGCCGATGGCGGCACAATTGTCGAAAGAACTTACCGCCCGTGCCAGTGAAGATATATCACTGATGGGCTTATCAGAAGGTAAATTTCAAAACTTCTTCTCAGATGACGGTGTTATTTACGTAGAGCGCATCGACCCGCAAAGCAAACGGGTGGAAAATATTTTTGCCAACATCCATCATCCGGATCGGATTGATACCATTACTGCGGCGTATGGTTATGAATTTGAAGAAAATGGGCATAAGTATGTGGCCTTATTTGATGGTTATCGTAATGAGGGTATTCCCGGCAGCAACCGGTATCAAATGATGAGGTTCGCGCGTAACGATATTAAATTGCCTGATTTAAAGCAGGAAATTGCGGCTTTAGATGAACAATCAAAATCGACCCTGGCATTGTGGCAAAGTGACGACAGGATGGAACAGTCTCAGTTTCATTACCGTTTGGTGCCACCGATTTCCGTTTGGGTCCTTTTTTTGTTGGCAGTGTCATTGAGTAAAACCTCACATCGAGAGGCCAAGTACATTAATTTAGTGGCCGGTTTGGCCGCTTATGTTCTGCTGATTAATCTACTCACCATTGGGCAGTCGCTGTTGGCACAAGGCACCATTCCGATGGTGTTGGGTTTGTGGTGGGTTTATGTCGTATTTATTGCCTACGGCTGGTGGCGAATGCGACGTTTGGATGGTCGCGTGATGCGACAACAGCCCTTGTTGACCACTCAGGATAAAGCTGTATGAGGATTTTGACCCGTTATATCTTTAAAACCATGAGTTTTGGCCTGGTTATGGCAGTGAGTTTATTGTTGGCCATTGATGTCCTGTTTGGATTAATTAAGGAGCTCAATGATATTTCTCCCCACTATAGCCTGGCAGATGTGTTCTTTTTTGTGATTTTAACAATACCCAGCAAAATATATGAGTTATTCCCGGTTAGTGCCGTGATTGCGGTGGTGGTTTCTCTTGGTGCCCTGGCTGCCGGTTCGGAGCTGGTGGTGATGCGTTCATTCGGCATAAGTCAATTGAAAATTGCCGGTATGATGTTGGTGGCCTTGTTAGTCTGGCTGGTGCCGGTAACCCTAATGGGAGAATATGTATCGCCCAAAGCTGAACAAATGGCACAACAATTTCGGAACGAAAAAATTTCAGCCGGTCAGGCGACATCAGTGACCCATGCAGTCTGGATTAAAGATGGTGATATTGTGTTTCGCAGTAATAAAATGACAAAACAGCCGCAATCCGGACACTACTTATTAACCGGAGTGACTGTGTTTGAGCTTGACAATCAACAACTCATCAAAGTATCCGAAGCTGAAAAAGCCTTGTATGCCAACAAACAATGGGCCCTCGAAAATCTCAAAGTGTCGGTCTTCAATGATCAAGGCGTGCATGTGGAGCGCATAAAAACGCAGCAGTGGCAGTCACGCATTGAACCGAGAATATTAAATTTATCCACCACCCGGGCTAAGTACTTAAGCTTACGGGATTTGCAGCAAATTCAACAGTTTAATACCCAGTCAGGTAATTTGCAAAGTGCCTATCAAATGGCCTGGTGGTCGAAGCTGGCTTTTCCTTTGTTAGTTATTACAACGGCATTATGCGGTATGTTGGTGCTGTTTGGTGATGTCAGAAATGCCGGTTTTTCTCAACGCTTGGTGATGGGTATGGTCATCGGTATCGTTATTTATTTGATGAATAAAACATTGCTCAATGTCGGCGAAGTCTATCATTTGTCACCACCTTTGATGACCGTGGTGCCGCCGGCTGTGATCTGTTGCCTGGTGGTGCTGGTTTTAGGGGGTGGTTTTAAGCGCTTTAAACGGTAAATGATAAAAAACTGACATTAACGGTCACTTTGTTGTGTCTTGATAACATGAATGGTGTGATGACCACTGACCATATCCATCCAGCTGAGTCGTTTTTTGTTAAGTTTTTTATACCACAATCCCGCACCCAGTAAAAGTGTCGACAAAAGCCCCACGAAAAAACGTGCCATGGTCTGCCACCAGGACATCGTTTGATAATTATCAATGCCGATTTTCCAGGCACGCATGCCAAGTGTTTGTCCACCTTTTTTCCAGGAAAAAACAAAATAAAAGACACACTCAGCACCAAGTAACAGCTGAAACCACAGGGTACCCGGTGGGACCTCATTGCCGCCACGCAGCAAAACCACCACCACGGAGGTTATGAGCCAAAGGCCGATGATGGGAAACAAATCATAAATAAACGCAGCGACATGGCGCCAGGTTGTGCTGATGGGCA
>CAZWVE010000183.1:0-3960 GCA_964636925.1 uncultured Marinicella sp. | reverse complement strand
GCCTTAACCCAGAACCTCACCACTTTACGCTCACGTGTGAACGAAATCGGAGTGGCTGAACCCATTATTCAACGACAAGGTCAAGATCGTATTGTGGTGCAATTACCCGGTATTCAGGACACCACCCGTGCCAAGAATATATTGGACGCTACCGCGACCTTAGAATACCGAGCCACGGATATGGAAAACAATGCCCTGGCTGCACATCAATCCGGACGCACACCCATTGGTTCATCGCTGTTTTATGATCGCGAAGGTCGTCCGGTGCTGTTAAAAGACCGGGTCATTGTCACCGGTAATCAGTTGGTGGATGCCCAGGCCACCTTTGACCAGCAGTCAGGAACACCGGCTGTATCAGTACAGATTAACAGTGTCGGTGCCAAGCGCATGCTGGAATTCACCAAAAATAATGTCGGCAACAACATGGCCGTGGTCTTTAAAGAACGCATTCCCCTGGGTAAAAATGAAGAAGGGGTGATGCAATATAAAAGTAAAGAAGAGGTGATTAGTAATGCCCGTATTAACGGTATTTTCTCAAACCGCTTTCAGACCACCGGCTTAGATTCACAAAAAGAAGCTTCTGAGTTGGCCCTGTTACTGCGTGCCGGTGCTCTGGCTGCACCGGTACAAATTGTTGAAGAGCGCACCATTGGACCGTCTTTGGGTCAAGATAACATCGATAAAGGTGTTAAATCTGTTCAGATTGGTTTGGTGCTGGTGGTGATCTTTATGCTGATTTATTACAAAATGTTTGGTGTCATTGCCAATATAGCTTTGACCATTAATGTGGTACTGATGGTGGCTTGTTTATCATTATTTGGAGCGACCCTGACTTTGCCCGGCATTGCCGGCATTGTGTTAACTGTTGGTATGGCGGTGGATGCCAATGTTTTAATTTTCGAACGGATTAAAGAAGAGTTGCGAACAGGCTCTTCGATTCAAGGCAGTATTAAATCCGGTTACGATAAAGCTTTTTCCACCATTGCTGATGCCAATGTCACAACGTTGATTGCAGCCGTGGTATTGTTTGCTTTTGGTACCGGTCCCATAAAAGGATTTGCCGTGACTTTGTCGATTGGTATTTTGACTTCGATGTTTACCGCAATCATCGTTTCCAGAGCCATCGTTAATTTAATATACGGGCGTCAGAAACGTCTTAAATCCATCGCCATTTAAGGGAGCTGATAATGAATATTTTTGGAGATACAAACTACGACATCACCGGCAAAAAGAAAATTGCCATGGTGTTTTCGTCCATCATGATTGTTATTGCTATCGTGGCCATTGTTATCAAAGGTTTTAATTTTGGACTTGATTTCACCGGTGGTACGGTGATTGTGGTGCATTATGAAGAAGCCGTTGAATTAGAAGACGTGAGAACCCAGTTAAGTGATGCCGGTTATGCGGATGCGGTGGTCAAGAATTTTGGTTCCAGTCGTGACATTGAAATTACTTTGCCGCCGATAGAGGAAACCACTGACATGGCTGTTGAAGTGACAGAAAACAACAATCCACAAACCGGCACTGATGAAGCTAAACTCAGTAATATAATTTTAGAAGTATTACAGCAGCATGACGCCAGCGCCCGAATTTCAAAGGCTGACTTTGTCGGTTCACAAGTGGGTGATGAGTTGGTTGAAAAGGGTTCTTTGGCTTTATTGTATGCAATCTTTGGTATTTTAGTGTATGTGACCATTCGTTTTGAATGGCGATTTTCATTAGGTGCCATTGTTGCTTTGGTGCATGATGTCATTATTACCGCCGGGGTGTTTGCCATCTGGCAAGTGGAATTTGATTTGACTGTGTTGGCGGCATTGTTGGCAGTGATAGGGTATTCCCTGAATGACACCATTGTGGTATTCGATCGCATACGGGAAAACTTTTTATCCGGCCGTAAAGCAGAAACAGAAGCCATTATTAATACCTCGATTAACCAGACTTTATCACGTACTGTGGTGACTTCATTTACCACCATGTTGGTGTTGTTTGCCTTGTATATTTTTGGTGGTGACTTGATTAATTCTTTTGCTTTCGCGTTGATTATCGGCGTGGTTATTGGTACGTATTCGTCTATATTTGTGGCATCCTCAGCGACATTGGCTTTAGGTGTCAGTCGTGAAGATTTAATTCCGGTGGCCAAAGAAGGTGGGAGCTTAGATCACATTCCGTAATTGTTTCCTGACAAGCACAAAAAACCCAAGCTTATACTTGGGTTTTTTTTGTGCTTATTTTATTGCTTCTATCTTTGAAAACCCGGACTGATGTGTTTGCTAAGTTGTGCAGACAGTTTAAGATTGGTGGCAATCAGTTGTCCACTTTTTTGACTGTCCTGCTTACAGTTAAAATCAACACATTGACCGCCGGCCTCGGTCATAAATAGTTCGCCAATCATGGTGGTAATGGCGGGTACCTGTGGTTGCCAGTATGCGTCTAAACGACCCGCTGCCACCCAAGTCAGGTCTAATATGTCGCAACCCAACATGCGGCAACCGGCCACTTGTTTATTAATATTTCTGAGCGCCAATCCATGGGCTGTGGCCAATGTTTCATTGTCAGGCAGATTAGTGGCAACAATGGCGGCCGCCATTTCTTTGTGTTGGTCGATGCGCAAGCGCTTATTGTCCAGAAAAGCCCCTTTGCCACGGGTGGCGGTAAAGCAGTCACCTGTCAGCGGTTGAAAAACCATGACGTGTTTTAGTTTATTTTGCTCTGTCATTACCAAGCCTATGGCACAATGCGGAATATCATAAAGTAAATTAGCGGTACCTGCTAAAGGCTGAATGTACCAAGTACGGTCACCTTTATCATCAGCCGTTAATACACTGTCTTCAGTGCGAATAACGTCATCAGGATAGGCCCGTTTAAGGGTATAAAATATATCATTTAAACTAACCTCAACAGCTTTATCAATAAAACCATTTTGTAGTTTCTTTTGGACGGACAGTAACTCATTTTGAAAGATGAGTTGTTCAATGGATTTTGACGCTTTCAAAGCGGCTTTATGAGCAATATTAAGTTCCGGAGACATGTTATTGATGTTACGAGGGCAAGCGCGTATGATAGCAAAATTCATTCTAAAAGACATCAGTTCATGCATCGACTGGCACAAATTAATACAGTTTTAATTGGTACCACGCACCCCGGTAATATCGGCGCATCGGCGCGGGCCCTCAAAGTTATGGGGCTTAACCGTTTATCGTTGGTTGAACCCGAATCATATCCATCACCCGAAGCACGTGCCCGGGCATCCGGTGCTGATGATGTGTTAAGTGCAGCAAGCGTATATACAACATTGGATGCTGCCATTGCCGATGCGCAATTGGTATTGGGCACCAGTTCACGCCGTCGTGGCATGAATATTCCCATGTTGGATATGCGTCAGGCAGCACACAAAATGATGTCAGCGGCCAGGCAGGGGCAGCAGGTGGCCATGTTATTCGGTAAAGAACGGTATGGTTTAACTAACGAGGAAATACAACGTTGTGATTATTTGGTGAACTATCCGGCCAATCCCGATTATGCATCATTGAATTTGGCGGCAGCGGTACAACTGGCGGCTTATGAATTGCGTATGGCCGCTTTAAATATGATGGATGATGACAGTCTATCGACAGCTCATGACAGGGTAGTGAACCGATGTGATGCTAAAAAAATGCAGAGTTTTTATGAGCATTTATTTTCAACCATGCAATGTTTAGGATTTTTGAACGAACAAAACCGGGCTTCCATGACGGAAAAGTTTCGTATGATGTTTAACCGAATGAACATCGAAACCCATGAAATGGACATGTTACGCGGTTTTTTAAGTGCTGTTAACAAGAACCGGAAAAAATGACGACATTAAACTTGACACTTGTTTTGTTCAGGGTAAAATGCGCAGTTCTTGTTGAGGCAAGAACAAACCATTCCCCGGTAGCTCAGTTGGTAGAGCGGGTGACTGTTAATCACTAGGTCGGCGGT
>CAZWVE010000182.1:0-4029 GCA_964636925.1 uncultured Marinicella sp. | reverse complement strand
TCCCAGTATGGCTTCTATCTGGTTGAATTCATTGGTCATTGTTTCTTTCATCAGTAAAGCACTCACTGCTTCATAACCATGTTCCCAGGTGGTTTCTATGGTTTCACCTTGGTAAATAATTTGACTGTCATGACTGCCACTGTCTAAGTTAGGTTCACTGGAACCTGCAGCGGTATGTACGATTGAATCTTCTGGATAAAAATCAGCCAGCATCGTGACCGGGATGTTAAAAGAATAGCCGGCGGCGCCATTAAAGAGTTCCGTGGTGACCTGTAATTCTCCGGCGGTCGGATTGAGGCCGGCAAGTGGATTGTCTGACCAAGCACCACCGTCTGTCCAGGCTTCTTCCATCAGTGAACAGTATTCATTTTCATCAACATACTGTCCGATGGTTTCCGGGCTGATATTGCCCATTTCAATCACTTCGATAAAGCCGGTTTCCCAGATATGATTAGACCAATCAACAGCCTGATCACCGGGGTCGGTTAAACCCAAGGTGCAGGTGGTATCGGTATTGATGGCGGCAATAAAACCATCCCTTTGACCCATGGCCATGCGCCAGGTATCGTGAGGACGTAGATAGACGTTTAAACTGTAAACCGGTTGAGCTGTGATATCCGCTGTACGAACATTCACCCGAACGGCTTTATATTGATCACCGGTGTTTATTACCCTTAGGTGTGTTTCGTTACCGTCTACTACGGAATAAAATGGCACAATACCGACCTGACCGGTACCGTCACCGGACAGATGTACCGCTGCATTGGTTTGGTTGTATAAAGAGGCTAATAATAAGATGGATAAGAAAAGGACGCGCTTCATAATTAATCCCTTATTGGTTCAAACTGTCTATACAGTATAGCCAACAAAGGATTAATAAACTGTGAAGTCTGTCGGTAAACTTATCCTCGCTTCAGTTGTTTTTGTGTCATTGTTGATTGCTCGTCTAATCTGCGGGCGACATCACCGGGTGAGCCGGTACCGCGAGCCAGTAAGCTATAAGCCACCGGAATCACAAATAAGGTGAACAGCGTGGCGGCAATGACACCGAACAAAATAACGGTCCCAATGACGATACGGGTTTCGGCGCCGGCCCCGGAAGCAATCACCAGGGGAATGGCACCGGCCACGGTGGTCAGACCGGTCATGACGATGGGTCGATAGCGTACCCGGGCGGCGGTTAAAATGGCACGGTTAAAGTGATAACCCATGTCGCGCATTTGATTGGCGAACTCAACAATGAGGATACCGTTTTTAGTGGCCAGTCCGACCAGAATAATGAGACCGATTTGTGAATAAATATTAATGGAGCCACCGGTCAACCATAAACCGAATAACCCCCCGGCAATGGCCAACGGTACGGTCAGCATAATAACCATGGGGTGCACATAACTTTCAAATTGGGCCGCCAATACCAGAAATACCACCACCAGACCCAGCAGGAACACAAACATAATGGAATCACCGGAATTAACAAAGTCTCGGCTTTGGCCTTTATAGTCGACAATGGCATAATCGGGCAGATGTTGATCAACCATGGCATTCAGGTAATCAAGAGCATCACCTAAGCGGTAGCCGTCGGCTAAACTGGCTTCAAGTGTAATGGCCCGTACGCGGTTATAACGACTGAGACTATCTGCAGCGCCGTATTCATTGATGGTTACTAAATTACTTAATGGAATCAACTCCCCGCTGCGTTGCGAGCGGACATAAATATTTTGGATGTCACTAAAGGTGCGTTGCTGTTTGCGTTCGCCTTCCAAAATAACATCATATTCTTCACCATCATCAATAAAAGTGGTGACATTACGACCGGATAACATGGTTTGTAAAGTGCGACCAATGTCATTGATACGCACACCTAAATCAGCAGCAGCTTCATAGTCCACATTAAAGTCAATTTGTGGCCGGTTTTCTTTATAGTCACTGTCCAAACCCTCGAGTCCCGGGTTATTTTTTTCAATTTCGGTCAGTAAAATATCTCGCCATTGGGCCAGTTCTTCATAACTGGAGCCGCCGAGAACAAATTGCACTTGCTTGCCACTGCCACCACCCAAACCTTGCCGCATAATGGGAAAAGCACGAACACCGGGTAAGTCAGATAATTCTTCTTTAATTTGATCCATCACCTCAAAGGCAGAAAAATCACGTTCTTCCCAGGGTTTTAAGCGGGCAATAACAAAGCCGCCGTTAAAGGATTCAATATTGCCCCAACCTAAGGGTGCACGCACCAACATGCGGTCAATGCGACCGTCTTCCACGTAATGCAGCAAACGTCGTTCGATTTCACTCATGTATTCTGACATGAACTCGTAACTGGCACCTTCAGGCCCTGAAATACGGACAAAAAAAGCACCGCGGTCTTCTGTGGGTGTGAATTCCTGCGCCGTGTCGGAATACAACCAAACAGTGGCGACAATAATCGCCACAAACATAATCATCATGTAAATGGGACGTCTAATCCAGGTGACCAGCCAACGTCCATAGATACGGCGGCTGCGACGGATGCCGGTATCAATGGCTTGCAGCGACTTATTTTTATTTTGTTTGGGTTTTAACAATACCGAAGCCAGCATGGGTGATAACGTCAGTGCCACCAACGATGAAAAAACCACCGCCGCCGCAATGGTTAGTGAAAACTCAGTAAATAAACGCCCAAGATCGCCTTCTAAAAATGTAATGGGCACGAAAACCGCCACCAAAACCAAGGTCGTGGCAATTACCGCAAAACCCACTTGCCGCGCGCCACGGTAGGCGGCCACTAAGGGTGTTTCGTGTTTTTCTTGCATGCGCCGGACAATATTTTCGAGCATCACTATGGCATCATCCACCACCAGACCAATGGCCAGCACCAAAGCCAGCAAGGTCAATAAGTTGATGGAAAATCCCAGCGCATAAATAACAATAAAGGTGGCGGTAACCGACACCGGCACAGTGACGGCAGGAATCAGCATGGCACGCCAATTACCTAAAAATAGAAATATAATTAACACCACAAAGCTGATGGCAATAAACAAGGTGATATAAACCTCGTGAACCGCCGATTCAATAAAAACCGATGCATCATAACTTTGTTCAATGACCATGCCGTTGGGCAAGTTGGCATTGAGTTTTTTGGACAATTCCTTGACGCCGCGCGCCACGGTGATGGTGTTGGCGTTGGATTGCTTAACAATACCGATACCGACCATGGGATCACCATTGCCGCGAAAGATGGTGCGATCTTCACGCAGGCCACGTTCCACCCGGGCGACATCACCCAGGCGCACCAAAGAGCCGTCTTCACCGGCGGCAATTACCATACCGGCAAAATCTTCAGCGGTGTTAAACTGACGCGCGACACGGGCTTTAAACACGCGCTGATCGGATTCTAAACTACCGGCCGGCAATTCCACGTTCTCGGTGCGTAACGCTTGTTCAATGTCGCTGACACTTAATTGTCGTGCGGTCATGGCAGTGCGATCTAACCAAACGCGCATGGCGTAACGAAAGCCGCCACCGACACGAACCCGTGCGACACCGTCTAATGTGGAATATTGATCCACCAAATAACGTTCAGCGTAATCAGTCAGCTCCGGTGTGGACATTTCAGAACTGGCTAAATTTTGCCAAATCACGACATCATCACTGGAATCAACTTTCTGCACTTCCGGTGGGTCGGCTTCCTCGGGTAAATTATCCCGCACACCGGCAATACGATCTCTGACATCATTGGCGGCTGAATCAATGTCACGGTCGATGGAAAATTCTATGGTGACCCGGGAACGGCCGTCACTTGACGATGATGCGATGTATTCAATACCTTCAATACCCGAAATACGGTCTTCAATGATTTCGGTAATCCGGGTTTCGATGACATTCGCCGGTGCCCCGGGGTAATCGACCTCAACAGTAACAATCGGTGGGTCAATGTCTGGATATTCGCGTAACGACAAACGTTCAAATGACACCAGGCCAAAGGCAATGAGTAACAGTGAAATAACCGAAGCAAAAACCGGTCGCTTGACGGAAATATCGGAAATAATCATG
>CAZWVE010000181.1:0-4040 GCA_964636925.1 uncultured Marinicella sp. | reverse complement strand
TATTTCTGTGCCTGATCATAACCCGGCGGCAAATAAACCGTTAACTGCCGTTGATTCGGATCACCCAGGACATTGTCTTTAAGCAGCTTCGAATCAATGCTGAAACGTTTTAATTGGCCTTTGGGGTAGGCTTTTTTATGATTGAAAATAGACATGAACGTTTGGCAATCCTCAGCACGATAATCAAAGCGCTTATTCTAACCGATATCATGGCGCACTCAAACCGAACAAATTGTCTTCCGGCATTCAATCACAGGTTTTGCCAGAATTGCGAAAATTCCAGCGGCGTGGGTGCCTGAAATAATTTTTCGCCAAAGGCCACCTCAGCGGCATGTAGAAACACCGATCTGGCTAAATTCGGTTGCACCGTTGCACCGTATTGAGAATCCCCGATAATGGGGCATGATAAAAAAGCGCAGTGAGCTCTGATTTGATGGGTCCGACCGGTTAACGGTGAACACAATGCCCAGGTTTTACCTGACTTAATGGCCTGTGGCTCAATATGTGTTTCTGCGGTTTTACCTGTCGCATCAATAACCGCTGTTTTTAGGCCATGGATACGCGTTTCTGACAGGTTTTGACGCACTGTCCTGGGCTCGCTTAAAACACCTTGCAATAAAGCAATATAGGTTTTATTGATTAATCTGGCTTTTAACTTCTTCTGAAAATGCAACAACGCAGGCCTGTTTTTAGCCAGCACCAAACAACCGCTGGTCACAACATCCAATCGGTGTGCCAGAAGTACATTACGATAAGATCTCTCCTGTTGCAGAATATCTATGACACCATAGTCATGGCCGGTGCCTTTATGTACCGCCATACCGGCCGGCTTATTAACCACCACATAATCATTGTCCTCTGCAATGATTGCGCTCAATACCTGTTGGATTATAGGCGAAGGGATGTCTAACGGCTGGTCACTTTCCTGGAAAAACATAAACGGCGGCACCCGCACCAAATCCCCCGCGTGCAGTTTAGCGGCCGCTTGGCAACGCTTGCCATTAATACGGATCTGGCCTTTGCGAATCAATTTATATAATTGTCCTGTGGCCACGTGTTTTCGCTGTTTACGCAAGTAATTATCCAGTCTTTGGCCATCAGAATGTTGATCTACGGTAAATATCGGTTTATTCACGTCATATAATCCTAACGAATGGCTTTATCCGAGTCTTTGATAAAATTTGCAAGCAACATCATCTATTTAATGTTAAAATCCCGCCAGTTCGATAAATTAAGCATTATCGACAGCACAGAACTGTCTTTTGTACGTAGAGACAGAAATGACAATTTTAACACGCTTGGTTCCACGGAAGCATGTATCTCATAAGATCATCGGAACATCTAATCATTGGATGGATTAAGCGCTTAACTGAATGGAACGACAAACCGCTCAGTCTTAATTTAATGAATAAGGCAGAATGTTATTCTGCCAAAAATTACAATAACGAACAGCGAACAAGACAACGCGAGTAAATAGAATAACACAGCAGTTCAAACACCGGACAAACAAGTGATTACCACTGCCCTATTTGCACTTTCGTATTACTAACATAGTCAACCCGTACCAAAGTGGTGAATATGTTCACAACAATTAAGCGATATTGAGCAGCACATCGTTCCTCACATAAAGGAACCAAGATGAAAAGAATGCTAATCAATGCAACCCATGCCGATGAAATTCGCGTGGCGATTGCAGATGGACAAAAACTATATGACCTGGATATTGACTCTGCCGGTCATTATCGAAAGAAAGGAAATATATACAAAGCAAAAATCACACGTATTGAGCCGTCATTAGAAGCGTGCTTTGTCAATTATGGCTCTGAACGACATGGTTTTTTGCCCTATAAAGAAATCAGCCCAGCCTATTGCAAACAATCCCCTAAAGGCCAAGCCCGGTTACCGATTAACAAAGCCCTGAACGAAGGCGACGAAATCATTGTCCAGGTTAATAAAGAAGAACGTGGCAATAAAGGTGCCGCATTAAGCACCTACATTTCTTTGGCCGGACGTTATTTGGTCTATATGCCCAACAATTCCCGGGCCGGTGGTATTTCCAGACAGATTCGGGGTGAAGAACGCAGTCAGCTACAGCAAATTCTCGATCGCCTGAATATCCCCGATGATGACGGCATTATAGTGCGCACCGCCGGTTTAGGTCGTACTTTTGAAGAATTACAGTGGGACTTTAATTACTTACAACAAGTCTGGGAAGCCATTCAAAAGACCGCAGAGCAAAAACGCGCGCCCTTTTTTATCTATCAGGAAAGTGATTTATTTATTCGCGCCTTACGTGATTATCTGCAACCCAGTATCGGTGAAATCTTAATCGATGACCGGGCTTCCTATGAAAAAGCCCGTGAATTTATGCAGCAGGTTATGCCGCATAATCTCAAAAAACTATCTTATTATAATGATACCACGCCATTGTTTTCACGGTACCAAATCGAACGCCAAATTCAATCGGCTTTTGAACGCGAAGTTAAATTACCATCGGGCGGTTCTTTGGTGATTGACCACACTGAGGCGTTACTTAGTATCGATATTAACTCAGCCAAAGCCACCAAAGGAGCTGATGTCGAAACCACCGCTTTAAACACCAACTTAGAAGCCGCCGATGAAATTGCACGGCAATTACGGATTCGCGACTTAGGCGGTCTGGTGGTGATTGATTTTATCGATATGCGCTTGCATAAAAACCAAAGACAAGTGGAAAACCGCCTCCGCGATGCCACCGCCATTGATCGTGCCCGGGTGCAAATTGGTCGTATATCCAAATTCGGCCTGTTGGAAATGTCACGACAACGCTTACGTTCTTCAATTGCGGACTCCAGCCAAATCACCTGCCCAACCTGTGCCGGCTTTGGCGCCATTCGCAGCATGGATTCGCTGATTATCTCCATCATTCGAATTACCGAAGAAGAAATGATTAAGCCCAAAACCGGTCGGGTTATCATTCAAGTCCCGGTTGAAGTCAGTAATAAATTACTCAATGAAAAACGTGATGAACTGACTGATTTGGAGCAACGTCACCATGTCCAATTAAATGTTATCTCGAATGAAAATCTAAGTTCACCGAATTACCACGTACAGCGTTTAAATGTCAGTGAATCCAATATAGATATCAATCAAATTAAATTGGTCGAACCTGAAGATTGCCAAAAACCGATGGACCTGGATCCGCCAACACCACAAAAAGAACAACCCGCCTTACAAATGGTTAAGCCGGAAAAACAAGCGCCGAAAAGATCTGTGGCTTTACTGGTGACGTCCTGGTTTAAGTCTTTGTTTGCCGGTTCCGATGACAACAAAAAAAGTAACCAGAATAATCGCAGACAACACAAATCATCACCACAGAACCGTACAAAGAATAAACCGGCTCAACGAAAAACATCCAATCAGAAGCCGGCGAATCAAAAGCAAACGAGCCAAAAGCCAAACAAACAAAAACAGGCTAATCAGAAGCAGCCTAACCAGCGACAGGCTAATCAGAAGCAGGCCAAACCCAAGCAAACGAACCAGAAACAAGCCGGCCAACAAGGTAGTCAAAAACAAACCAAACCGAAACAGGCAAAGCCCAAACAATCTGGTCAAAAACAAGCAAATCAGAAGCAGAGCAACCAGAATCAAGCCGAGCAAAAGCAAAGCAAGCAAAAACAGTCTAAACCTAAACAGGAAAATCAAAAGCAGACTGAGCAAAAGCAGGCCAGGCAAAAACAGGCCCGCCAAGGAAATGCTACGGCTAAAACCGAACCGCAAAAGTCTGTCCAAGCCAAATCAGACAAGCAGTCTGTGGCAGCTTCCGCTCAGGTGGATAACAAAACCGCCAAACAAGGTCACAACAATCAAGACAAAGCGAAAAAGTCTTCAGAAGCCACAGCCAGCATTATGCAACGGCCCTTGGGCAGTGTCGCTGACCTGGTGGCTAAAAAAGAGCCGATTGTGCCCTCCGGTGCGCAGATAAAGAAAGATAAACAAAACAAAACTGCCGCGCAAAAGCAGGACAATAAATCTCAGGACAATAAATCTCAGGACAATAA
>CAZWVE010000180.1:0-4063 GCA_964636925.1 uncultured Marinicella sp. | reverse complement strand
TGGATCTTATTCCGGTGTATGCAGAGTCCGGTGAATCGTCTGAAACCGGACCCGGCACCATCAAAATATCCCCGGCTGTGGTGAATAATTTAGGCGTCAGAACTGAAACGGTGAACAGACAGGACATCCATACCCAAATTGATACCATCGGCTACGTCCAATATGACGAAGATTTATTGGTGCATATTCACCCGCGGGTTGAGGGCTGGATTGAAAAACTTTACATCAAAACCGCCGGCAATCCGGTCACCCGGGGCCAGGCCTTATATGAACTGTATTCACCGGAACTGGTGAATGCCCAGGAGGAATACATACTGACACTGGGTAGGAACAATCAACGCTTAATCACGGCCGCGGAAAACCGTTTGAAATCGCTACAAATATCAAACGAGCAAATCAAAGCACTGAAAAAAAGCCGGCAGGTTAAACAAAGAATCACTTTTTTCGCGCCACAAACAGGCGTGGTGGATATTTTAAATGTTCGTGAGGGTCATTACATTAAACCCGGCGATAAAATCATGTCTATTGGCTCACTTGAAGACGTGTGGGTAGAAGCTGAAGTGTTTGAAAGACAAGCGGATTTATTGGCATTAAAGCAAAAGGTCACCATGACCTTAGATTTTTTACCGGGACAGGAATGGATCGGTGAAGTGGATTATATTTATCCCACGTTAGACCCCGAAACCCGCACTTTAAAAGTCAGGCTTAAGTTCAATAATCCCGATCACCAGCTTAAGCCTAATATGTTCGCCCAAATTACCATCCACACAAATCCGCTGAAAAATGTCCTGGCAGTACCCACAGAAGCTGTGATTAGAACCGGTGACTCAGATCGCGTGGTACTGGCATTGGGTGAAGGGAAGTTTAAATCAATACAAGTCAGGTTAGGTCGGTTTTATAACCAAAATGCCGAAGTGATCAGTGGCCTAAAGGCAGGTGATAAAGTGGTCACTTCAGCGCAATTCTTACTGGACTCAGAATCCAGTAAAACCTCCGATTTTAAACGCATGCAAGCACCGCAAGACAAACCGAATCGTGTTTGGACGGCCGCCAGCATTGATACCGTTATGGTTGATCACAGGATGATTAGCGCCAGCCATGAACCCATCGAAGCCTGGGATTGGTCTGCAATGACCATGGACTTTATGGTGTCAGAAGATGTGGATATGACCGCTCTAAAACCCGGAATGCGTGCCCATCTGCAGATAGAAAAAACAGATGAACAAGCCTATCAGGTCATCGGCATTCATATTCAATCAGATGGCGAGGAAGCCTCAACCATGAATCATTCAAACCATGATATGGCAACCATGGATCACAGCCAGCATGAGATGTCAGGTGAAATGACAGATAAATTGTCAGATGAGACAGCTGAACAAGAAACCATGGACCACTCAGGCCATGACATGTCATCCATGTATCATAGCAAACATGATAGGTCCATGCAAGAACAGTCAGCGCCTAATAATGACAGCCAAAGCGACCGGGCAAGTGACCAACTAAGTGACAAACCGGATGACACCAAAGCAAGTGATCAGTTGAATGATCATGATAATCATGGAGCCGATCATGATTAAAGGTGTTATAAATTGGTCGATTCATAACCGCTTTTTTGTGCTGTTGGCGACCTTAATACTCATCGGCATGGGTTTGTTTTCTCTGAAAAACACGCCGGTAGATGCCATCCCGGATTTATCTGATGTCCAGGTTATTGTGAAAACCAGTTACCCCGGACAGGCACCGCAGGTGGTTCAGGATCAGGTCACTTATCCCTTAACCACAGCGCTATTATCGGTTCCCGGCGCCACCACCGTCAGAGGTTATTCATTCTTCGGTGATTCCTATGTGTATGTGATTTTTGATGATGACACCGATATGTATTGGGCCAGAAGCCGGGTGCTTGAGTATTTAAGTCAGGTGGCACCGCAATTACCGGCACAAGCCAAACCACAACTGGGCCCGGATGCCACCGGTGTCGGTTGGGTGTACCTGTATGCCCTGGTGGATAAAACCGGACAACATGACATCAGTCAATTGCGCAGCCTGCAAGATTGGTTTTTAAAGTATGAACTGCAGGCGGTCCCCGGGGTGTCCGAAGTGGCTGCCATTGGTGGCATGGTTAAACAATATCAAGTCAAGGTTAATCCGGAGAAATTACGGGCGTTCAATATCCCGTTGGCGCAAATTGAAACTGCCATTCAAAGGGGTAACCAGGAAATAGGGGCCTCCGTGGTGGAACTGGCGGAAGCGGAATACATGGTCAGAGCCACCGGCTATATACAAAGCGAAGCGGATCTAAGGCACATCCCCTTAGGTACCACAATCAACGGTACGCCCTTATTACTGAAAGATGTGGCTGACATCGGTGTTGGCCCGCAAATGCGCCGCGGTGTGGCTGATTTAAATGGCGAAGGTGAAACCGTGGGCGGCATCATCGTCATGCGCTATGGTGAAAACGCCCAAAAAACCATCGATTTGGTGAAAGCCAAATTAGCACAATTGAAACAAGGCTTACCGGAAGGGGTTGAGGTGGTCACCGTTTATGATCGCAGCGGTTTAATTGAAGAAGCGGTCAATAATCTTTGGATCAAACTACTGGAAGAATTTGCCGTGGTGGCCTTGGTTTGTATCGTATTCTTATTTCATATCCGGTCTTCATTGGTGGCGATTATTTCCTTACCGGTGGGCATTTTAACCGCCTTTATTATCATGCATTTACAAGGTTTAAATGCCAATATTATGTCCTTGGGTGGTATTGCCATTGCCATTGGTGCCATGATTGATGGTGCTATTGTGATGATTGAAAACATGCATAAACACATGGAGCGCACCGAGGTTACCGCTGAAAACCGCTGGCAAATCGTGGCCAAATCAGCCGGAGAAGTGGGACCGGCGCTGTTCTTTAGTTTGTTGATTATTACCGTTAGTTTTGTGCCGGTATTTACCTTAGAAGCCCAGGAGGGCCGTATGTTTTCACCACTGGCATTCACCAAAACCTATGCCATGGCGGCTTCAGCGGCATTGGCCATCACTTTAGTACCGGTTCTGATGGGCTATTTTATTCGCGGAAAAGTGTTGCCGGAACATAAAAACCCGATTAACAGAGTCGTTACCGCACTCTATTTACCGGTGTTAAATACAATACTTAAATTTCCCAAATCGACTTTGGTAATAACCTTAGTGGTTTTAGTGGTTGGTTTTTGGCCCGTCAATAAAATCGGCAGTGAGTTTATTCCACCTTTGGATGAGGGTGATTTGATGTATATGCCCACCACTTATCCGGGTATTTCCATCGGTAAAGCCCGTGAATTATTACAACAAACCGATAAACTCATTAAAACAGTGCCTGAAGTTGAAACCGTGTTTGGTAAAGTGGGGCGGGCCGAAACCGCCACCGATCCGGCGCCTTTAACCATGATTGAATCTTTCATCCAGTTAAAGCCTCGCGATCAATGGCGACCGAACATAAGCACCGATGATCTGATTAAAGAACTGGATTCATTGGTCAAATTACCGGGTGTCACCAATGCCTGGGTGATGCCGATTAAAACCCGCATTGATATGTTGGCAACTGGCATTAAAACCCCGGTGGGCATAAAAATAGCCGGTCCTGAATTGGGTCAGATCCAGCAAATTGGGCAACAGTTGGAAACCATTTTAAAAGATGTGCCGGGCACCACGTCGGTGTATTCTGAGCGGGTGGCCGGTGGCCGCTACATAAAAGTCGATATCAATCGCGCCAAAGCCGCCCGTTATAATCTGAATATTGTCGATATCCAACAGGTCATCGCCACCGCCATCGGCGGTATGAATGTGACCCAAACCATCGAAGGTTTGGAACGGTATCCGGTGAATGTTCGTTATCCGCAGGATTATCGCAACTCCCCGGAACAGCTGGCCTTATTGCCGATTGTCACGCCCAGTAAGCAACGCATTGCCTTGGGTGATGTCGCGGACATTCAAATTGAGGATGGCCCGCCGGGCATTAAAAGTGAAAACGCCCGACTTAACGGCTGGACCTTTATTGACATTGAAGGGGTGGATATCGGCCATTATGTGGAAC
>CAZWVE010000179.1:0-4102 GCA_964636925.1 uncultured Marinicella sp. | reverse complement strand
AAAAATCAACCATTCATATTGTGCGTGTATTAGGCAATGAGATGGATTATATCCAGCATTTGTAAAATTACATACTCAAAATTTCAATCAGACTTTCGCCAAAGTGGCGGCCTGACGTTGCCAGCGATGAATCAGGCCTTCACAATTTTCAGGGTGATTTTTTTGCATGGATTCGGCCAGAGTTTTGGCTTGTTTGAACAGGTTTTTGTCGGTCTCTACATTCACCAGGCGAAATTCCATGGCACCTTTTTGACGGGTGCCTAAAATTTCACCGGGACCGCGAAGTTTTAAATCGGTTTTGGCAATTTTAAAGCCGTCATTGGTATCGCGCATGGTGGACAGCCGTGTTTGGGCATTTTGACTTAAAGGTGCCTGGTACATCAGTACACAATGCGATTGGCGGTCACCTCGACCAACGCGACCCCGTAATTGATGTAATTGCGATAAGCCCAGTCGTTCGGCGTTTTCAATCACCATCAAAGTGGCATTTGGAACATCCACACCCACTTCAATCACGGTTGTGGCCACCAACAGCTGTATTTTAGCCGCTTTAAAATCGGCCATCACTGCGGTTTTCTGGTCGTCTTTTAATCGACCGTGGACTAAACCGATTTTCAAATTGGGGAACCAATCTTTAAGTTCTTCAAAGGTGTCCTCAGCGGCTTTGGCACGCAGATGTTCGGATTCTTCCACCAGCGTACAGACCCAATAAGCCTGTTCACCCCGTTGACAGGCGGCCTGGATGCGTTCGGCCAGTTGCGGCATTTTCTGGTTGTCCAACAGCACCGTATTAATGGCTTGCCGATTGGGTGGCAGTTCATCAATCACCGAGATATCCAAATTGGCATAGGCCACCTGTGCCAGGGTTCGTGGAATCGGGGTGGCGGTCATAATTAAGGTGTGCGGCATCATATCAATATCGGCACCCTTGTCCTTTAATGATAAACGCTGATGAACCCCAAAGCGATGTTGTTCATCGATAATCACCAAGGCTAAATCGCGGTACAGCACTTCATCCTGAAATAAGGCATGGGTACCAATAATAATGTCGGCTTCAGCGGCAATTTTGGCCAGTTGTTGCCGGCGCTCAGCAGCTTTTAAACGCCCTGATAAAAAGGCAATATTCTTGTCCGGAAAAATATCCGCAACGGTTAAGCGATGTTGCTCCGCCAATAAAGACGTGGGCGCCATCATGGCTGCCTGTTTGTCTGCAGCCAAGGCATGACTGATGGCGCCGGCGGCCACTGCGGTTTTACCACTGCCGACATCACCCTGGATTAACCGTTGCATGGGACTATTTTTAGCCAAATCTGCACTGATTTCTTGTAGCACCCGCTGTTGCGCACCGGTCAGGGTAAAGGGCAAGCGCTTAAGAAAGTCTTGTTTTTGTTGAGCGCTTAATGGCAATGGTGGTGCTTGATGTTGTTGCCGCTGATTCCGGATGGCTTGCAAAGCCAGGAAGTGACTGACCATTTCTTCTATTTTTAAGCGTGTCTGACTGGGATGACGACCATTCATCAACAAATTCATATCAACATCCGGTGGGGGCTGATGAACTTCCTTCAGGGCAGTATGTAAATCCGGCAATTGTGCTTGATCAAGCCAGTCTTCAGGCAACAGTTCCGATAATTCAAATTGGCCTGATTGCAGTAAGTCTAAAGCTTGTAATACAGCTTTTTGCAGTCGTTTTTGTGGCAAACCTTCGGTTTTTGGGTAAATCGCAGTCAACCGCTCAGTCAACGGCGGAATGTCTTTTTCCAACCAGAACTCAGGATGAATCATCTCCGGCCCATGCATGCCATAATGAACCTCACCATAAGCCCGAAGCCGTTTACCGACTTGCATTTTAATTTTTTGAGAATAGTAAAAATTAAAGAACTTAAGCTGCATAGAGCTGTCATCATCGGCGAGTTCACACACCAGAATCGGTCGTTTACCTTGTATCACAAAGCTTTTGGTAATCTCACCTTCAACCAAAGCCGATTGCATGGCACGGATTTGGTTGATGGGTGTTAGTCGGGTTTTGTCTTCATAGCGAAGCGGTAAATGGAACAATAGGTCCATAACTGTTTCGATATTAAGTTGCTTAAGCTGATCGATCGCTGCCGGACCAATACCTGTTAAGTCAGATAATTGAACCATTGCCCCGCTTATGTCATGGCAATAATGGCATCAATCTCAATCAATGAATCTTTGGGTAGTCGTGCCACCTGAATCGCGGCGCGGGCCGGATAAGGTTCATTTAAATAATCACTCATGACCCCATTCAGGTCAGCAAAATCATTGAGGTCTTGTAAATAGACAGTCAATTTAATGGCCTGTTGGAGTGAAGTGCCAGCTGCTTGTGCCACCGCTTCAAGATTTTTAAAGACCTGGTGCGCTTGTTGTACAAAATCAGGTCCTATCATGTCACCGCTGGCCGGATCGATGGGAATTTGTCCTGAAGTATAAAGAACATTATCATGCACCACAGCCTGGGAATAGGTACCAATGGCTGCCGGCGCGTTATCTGTATTAATAATTTTTTTCATGATAGACCCGTTTGACGTTAAGAACTTCAGTGTGGCGTTGTAAGCGATTCATCAGTTGCGTGGCGTGGCCCCTGCTTTCTACTTCCACCACAAAATTCAATTGTGAAAAACCACCTTCTTTATCCACCTGATCAATGGTCACAATATTAACATCTTCCGCCGCAATCAAGGAAGCTAAGTTAGCCAAAACACCGGTGCGGTTGATGACATCAACCACCAGTTTGGTTTTAAACATACCCGAGGGATCAACATTCCATTGACATTTGACCGAGCGTTCGGGACTGTCTTTTAGTGTTTCATGTAAATTTATACACTGGCTGCGGTGAATAACCACACCTTTTGAAGGGCTTAAGTAGCCGGTAATTTCATCGCCCGGCAACGGAAAACAACAATGCGGATAATTCACAATTGAACCTTCTGTACCGTCGATAATCAAGGCTTCTTTGGGCTGATAATCCTTATCCAGCTTACGCTTTTTCATTAAAGGCAACAGTTTTCTGGCCACGATGGATGGTAACAATTGGCCATAGGCAAAGGATTTCAACAAATCATCCATGGTATCTAATTGATACTCTTTGAGTACTTTTTTAATGGTTCTGGCATCCAGGGCCTCAAAAGAATGGCCAAAGGTATCCAAAGCCCGATCCAGCATACGATGACCTAACAATAAAGCATCTTCATCTTTGATGTCTTTGAGCTCTTTACGAATCGCGGTACGTGCTTTACTGGTCACCACCACTCCCAGCCAATCTGCGGTAACAGTTAAGCCTTTGGTGGTCTTAATACTGACTGTGTCACCAGTTTCCAATACTTTGGACAACGTTGCCGGTTCACCATTAACCACGGCACTGACCGCATGCGAACCGACTGATGTGTGAATGGCGTAAGCAAAATCCATGGCTGTGGATTTAATCGGCAACTGGACAATATCGCCTTTGGGCGTAAACACATAGATTTCATCCAGACCTAAATCGGATTTAAAGTTTTCATAAAACTCCAAAGAACTGCCGGAATCTGCTTGTAAGCGTAACAAGGAGCCCAGCCAACTGCGTACCTTATTCAGTGACGCGGTCGATTGCGCCGCTTTCTGCTTATATAACCAGTGGGCGGCGACCCCCGCTTCGCTCATTTGATCCATGTTTTCCGTACGAATCTGGATTTCCAGTTTTAACCCATAAGGACCTGTGACAATGCTGTGAATGGACTGGTAGCCGTTTTGTTTTGGCACGGCAATGTAATCTTTAAACCCATTTTCACTGGGTGGATACAAATTATGAATAACACCCAGCGCCAGATAACATTGGTGAAGTTCTTGCACAATAATGCGGACACCGAATAAATCATGAACCTCATCCAGGGTCAGTTGTTTGGATTTAATTTTCTTATAAATGCTGTAGGGTGATTTTTGTCGACCGCTGACTTCCGCCACCATAGATGCATCAAGCAGGGCTTTTTCGATGTTTTTACAAATTTTTTCAATCGCTTTTTTGCGGTTGCCGGCAATTTCTTTGGCACCGGTGACAATTTGTTGATAACGGTTGGGATGTAATGCCTTAAAAGCATGGTCTTCC
>CAZWVE010000178.1:0-4104 GCA_964636925.1 uncultured Marinicella sp. | reverse complement strand
GGCGGATGATATTGACTCCAACACGCGTATATCTCTGTTGGTGCGCCACCAACGCTATAATATCAATTCAAACGGGGGTCTTTGGTCCAATGATTTAAGCATTGGCTCGGTGCTGGCGTGGGAATCAGAATTATACCAACCGCTTGATTTTAGCAACGAATACTTTGCCACGTTCAATGTAGAAGCCATTAAAGACACCAAACGATTGTATCAAAACTTGGATGCGGTCGGTGAATACGATCATAAACGGTACGGTGTCGGAATCAATGTGGGTTATAACCCCACACGAAATAGTGAATTGCGTGCCGGTTTATGGTTTAAGGATGAAAGTGTTACGCCGGTGATTAACGATTTGAGTTTTCAGACAGCAGTGGATGATACGGTTGGTTTAAAAATTAATTATGGTATTGATACCCTTGAGAAAACCATTGCGCCCCGTTATGGTTATGATCTGCAAACCGAAATAGGTATTTTCGATCGGGTGCAATATGTCAGTTTTGACGGTTTTCGCCGTTTTCCTTTCTATGACAGTTCAGCGGCGCATTTACGTTTTAAATTTGATTTCACTGATTTAGTGCATGACAACGAATATTTTAAAGCCTATGGTGGTGTTGACGATTTTGCCGGCTATCCAACCCATTCATTATTGGGTTTAAATATGTTTATCATGGAAGTCGGTTGGTTTACTGACTTAGATCAATTGATGTTGCCGGTTCTGGGTGCACCGGATTTAAGTGTAAAAGCCCATTGGGGCAATGTTTGGCAGCGTCATATTAACCTTGAGGACATGATTTACGGTTTATCTGCCGGTATTTCATTTGATATCCAGAATAATGTCTTGTATTTAGGTAGTGGTTACAGCCGTGATGGTGATTTGCGCTTTTACTTGCGCCTGGGTACCGGATTTTAAGGTTTAAAACAGCTATTTAAACAAAAAATGTGAACCTGTTGCCTTAATTTTAACGTTTTGCTTGCTACACTCTGCGGTACTCTTTATAGAGAACGCGAAATGAGAATGAGAAACGTAATGAACCCGGCTGTCATGATGCTGGTGGTTTTGGCGGCAACTGTTGCCAACGCTGATACTGCCTTTGTTCTGGATGGTCATAAATACAGTAGTTCGTCGGACATTGTTTACCGTACCGATAACCAAAAAGTAAAAAACCCTGAGGTCAGTAATTGTACAACCAATGGTTTGCCGGTACCTGATATTCAAGTAGGTACCACCTTGAAAACCGGTGACGATATTCACATTGCCTTAAATGCAGTGCATTACAGTTTAAGTCAGGGTCGTTTATATTTGACCTCGGTCTTTGGTAATGTAATTTGTCAGGATGGGCTTTATGAAGATGGTCTGTTCAGAGGTGGATTTGAAAGAGTTATTTTAGATTCTTAATAGAATTTAATAACCAATTCTCATCAACCACGCTAATACCCAGGGTTTCGGCTTTGCTAAGTTTAGAGCCGGCGTCACTGCCGGCCACCACTAAATCGGTGTTCTTTGACACGGAGCCGGTAACTTGTGCGCCTAATTTTTGTAAAGCCTGTTTGGCTTCACTGCGGCTTAACTGTGTTAATTTACCAGTTAAGACGATGGTGGTATTCTTTAAGGGTAACTCATCCGAATCCGGTGCTGTTATGGCAGGCCAGTGTATGCCACAGTCCAATAAGGCCCGGATTGTTTTTTTATTGGCGTCGTTATTGAAATAGGCTCTTATTTTTTGTGCCACAACCGGGCCAATATCGGGTAATTTTTGCAGTGCTTCGCGGCTGATGGTTTCGAGGGCTTCAATGGTTTTGAGTTCATTGGCCAGTGTCAACGCCGTGGCTTCGCCCACCTCACGAATACCCAGCGCATAGATAAAACGGGGTAAGGTGGTTTCTTTGCTGGCTACAATAGCCCGGCGTAAATTAGCGGCCGATTTCTGTCCCATTCGTTCAAGTCCGCTTAATTGGGATTCGGTTAACTGATAGAGATCAGCGGCGGTATCAACAAGTCCCGAATCAATTAATTGCTCAACTAATTTGTCGCCCATTCCATCGATATCCATGGCTTTGCGCGAGGCGAAGTGCTTAATGCTTTCTTTTTTCTGCGCGTCACAGGCCAACCCGGCGGGGCAGCGCCACACCGCCTCATCTTCGGGTTTATACAGTTCGCTGCCACAAACCGGACAATGTTTTGGCATGGCAAAGGGTTGACTGTCAGCGGGCCGTTTTGGCATCACCACCTTAACAATTTCAGGAATAACATCACCGGCACGGCGTACAAATACGGTATCACCAACACGCACGTCTTTGCGTTTGATTTCGTCTTCATTGTGGAGCGTCGCGTTGGTGACTGTGACGCCACCGACTGTGACCGGCTTTAAGCGGGCCACCGGTGTAATGCTACCGGTACGTCCTACCTGTACATCGATATGTTCAACAATGGTGGTGGCCTCTTCAGCGGGGAATTTATAGGCAATCGCCCAGCGCGGCGCTTTGGTGATAAATCCCAGCGTGTCTTGTGAGGCCAGTTCATTCACTTTAAAGACAGCGCCATCAATATCAATGTTTAATTCAGCCCGTTTACTTTGCAACATATGATAATAATCAAAGCACTCGGACAAGCCGCATAGGGTGGTGCATAAATCATGTACCGGGATGGTTAAGCTTTGCAGCCAATTGAGGATGTCCGCATGCTGTGCAAATGTGTGTCCAGGTTCTGTTAAACCAATGCCGTAGGCATAAAACTGCAGGGGCCGCATGGCCGTGATTTTCGGATCCAATTGGCGAAGTGAGCCGGCCGCGGCGTTGCGCGGATTGGCGAAGGTTTTATCGCCACGTTGTTCGGCCAATTTGTTATAACGTTCAAACCCGTCTTTGGGCATTACCACTTCACCACGTACTTCCAGGTACTCAGGTACATTATCGCCGACAAGTTGCAGCGGTATGGAGGTGATGGTACGCACATTATGGGTGATGTCCTCACCGGTCCGGCCATCACCGCGGGTGGCACCTTGCACCAGACGCCCGCGACGGTAGGTCAGACTTAATGCCAAACCGTCAAATTTCGGCTCTGCGGAAAACGTGATGCGGTCACTGTCTTTGCCGGCTTGTTCTAAACGCTTTACGAGGCGTTGATAAAAAGCATCCATGTCCGATTCATTAAAGACATTGTTTAAGGACAACATGGGGGTGCTGTGTTGCACTTGTTTAAAGGCATCAGAGGGCTGATCAGCGATCCGTTGCGTCGGTGATATATCTGTTATCCATTCGGGATGTTTTTGTTCTGTTTTCAGCAGTGTTTGGTAAAGACGATCATATTCCGCATCGGCAATATCAGGATCATCCAGCACATAATAATGGTGGGCATGACGATTGAGTGTTTCGACTAACTCAAGATAGTCTTGCTGTGATTGGCAAAGCCCCATTTATTTATCAGATTCCAGACCGGCTTCAAATAAACGCATTTCTTCCCGCATTGAGGCGATGCGCTGGCGTGAAAAGGTGCTGTGATTTTCATCGGTTAAGGTGCCACCCAATAATTCTTCCATGCGTTTGGCTACCGGGAACAAAGTGTCCCAGAGGTCCAGTGCGTCCATTTCTCCCGGCAGGGTCATGATAAAAACCAAACCGCTGGTGCGCATATCAACATCGAAAACGCCGGGCTTGAGCATATTCGCCACCAAAAACAAGACTTTTTTATCACTGCCTAAACGGCGATAACGGTAAAATAAATGATCCTCGCCGTATTCAAGACCGGCTTTGTTGGCGGCGTCTTTAATTTGATGCCAGTCAAACTGTAAACCGTCTTTGGCGTGTAAAAATAAGGTAATGATTTTTTTGGCGGGCTGTTGCTCCGGTGCTTCTTGTTCCGATTTGGTTTTTTGCGGTGTGCTTGGCTCGAGGCCTAATTCCGGGTCGATATGAAACAGCTCGTCCTGATTGACGTTGAGGTCATTGGGTTTGGTTGATTTATTGTGAAAATAATAAATCAGTACCAGAATAACAACTCCAATGAGGGCAATGATTAGACGAAGTTCCCAGGGCGACACGGTGACGTTTTAATCCGAGATAAGATAGTAGAATCATACAAAATCAAAGGCATTTGTTCAAGTCAGA
>CAZWVE010000177.1:0-4111 GCA_964636925.1 uncultured Marinicella sp. | reverse complement strand
AACTGTCGAGCAATTAATTCAAGAACGTGAAACCGCCAGAAAAAACAAAGATTGGCACCGTTCTGATGACATTCGGACAGAATTGGATAAAATGGGCGTGGTAATAGAAGATTCACCTTCAGGCACCCATTGGCATTTAAAAGATAATTGAGACTGACTATGACAGAGATGGACAACCAGGAAGAAATCATTGAAACCTTTGATTTATTTGATGATTGGCTGCAAAAATATCAGTATATTATTGATTTAGGCAAAGAGTTACCTGAATTGGATGAGCAGTACAAAGTGGATGAGAACTTACTGGCCGGCTGCCAGTCACAGGTTTGGTTAATACACGAATACAAAGACGGTTTGTTATATTTTTACGCCAACTCGGATGCCGCCATTGTCTCTGGGCTTATCGCTCTGGTCTTAACCATCTATTCAGAACAAACACCCCAATACATTGTCGATACTGAGCCTGATTTTATTGAACTGATTGGTCTGTCTTCCCATTTATCCCAAACCCGCAGTAACGGACTCAATGCCATGATTGAAAAAATCCAATCGATTGCGCAATCTTATCTCGACTAAACAGCCGGGATTTCGTTTAATAAAGCAGTGGCTTTGTTTTTAATCATTTCGTGACCGTAGGAGTCGGCTAAATAAACATTGTCATTAATTCGTAACACGGATTTAAGCAGGGTTTTGGCCACATCAAAGCGCTGGCATTGGTAAAACGCTTGAGCCAACCAAAACTCAGCGCCTAAACGACGCCAACTTTTGTCAGATTGTTGCGTCAGGTTTTGTAAAAAGGGTTGCATGTCTTTGACAATAAGCTGACAGTTATCCGACTTTGATTGTTGAATTTTAATGGCCCATAGGGTTACCTGGTTATAGAAATTATCCCGTCCGTGGGCTTCATAGACAGGTAACACCAACTCACTGAGTGCCCACGCTTCTTCATATTGCGCCTCCTTGGCCAATGTCCTGGCTAAATTTCCCCGGGCACTGGCAACACTTATACTATCCTCACCCATCAAAGCTTGACGAATGTGAATGGATTCACGGTACATCGCCTGTGCTTCCTGATAACGCCCCAGATCTTCATACAAATAACCTAAATTATTTAACCTGATGGCATAATCTTTCGATAATTTGCCGGCATTTTTTGCCGCCAACTCAAGCGCCTGTTGGTATAAGGGCAAGGCTTGATTAAAGGCCCCACGGTCATGGTAATGTACTGCACGCTCAGCGATAAATCGCGCCAAACTTGGATGCCCTTCAGGATACAGCAATTCCCCCGTTTGTTGGGCTTCAATAAATAATTGATCTGCCTCATCGTAGCGTTCAATTCTTTGCAGACTGGTGGCGGTATTAATGAGGCGTTCATAGGTTTTCGGGTATTTGTCACCGTAGACCTGACGTGCCAATTGCAGGCCCTGTTGGTGATGCTGATAGGATTTTTCATGATCAATATCACCATAAGAAACGCCCAGCTCATTATGTATCCGGCCTAATAATTTAGCTTCGTCAATACCTGCATCAGTGACTGTTTTAAGGACACTTTGTGCCAATAACAAACCTTGCTGCCGTTGACCAATATCGGTTAAGACCGTGGCTTTTTCAATCTCATACCAGGCCTTTTGCTCAATGTCTTTAATCTGTGGCAGTAATTCATCCCCTTGCTTTAAATGCTGTAATGCCTGTTGACCGTCATCCAGCCATGCCGCATTCAAAGCCAGTTTTACCTGTGCGAATATGGCCTGGTAAAATAACTGGTTATCCATCGCCAACTGATAGGACTGCTGGTAAAAATCGTAGGCATTATCATAGTGACCTAAATTATGCTGTATGGAGGCGAAAGTTTGCAGTAATTCACTTTTCAGGACCGGTTGATCCATTAAGCTGTTCATAATTTGCTTTTCACCGATGGCCAGCACATCATCCAGGCGGATGTCTTTTCCTTGCGCACCCAAGGGAGATGCCGCTTTGAGAATATTCAGTAAAAAATCACGGGTCTGATTGGCCAGTTCGGCTTGCCGTTCAGCCTCTGCTTGTGCCGACAAAGCCTGATCACGCTGTACCGATAATTGACGGTTAAAATTGACCAGAGAAATCTGTAAAAACACAACCGCAGTCAATAACAAAACCGACATGGCTGTGGCCACAGGATTTCTCAATAAAAACTTTTTACTGCGATACCACCAACTGTCTCCGGCGGCCATCAGGGGTTTGTGGTCCAGATAATTTTTGACATCCAGCATCAGCGCGTTGACCGTTTGATAACGTCGTTGCGGTTCTTTGCGTAATGCCATGAACACCAGATAATCCAATTCCCGATCAATATGAGTGGTCAGCGAGGCATCATCGGATGCCATTAAACGCTCACTCGGTGCCATGGGCATTCGGGACGTGACACTGTCAATCAAATCAGCCGGTGATGCATTCTCAGTTTTATGGGCTTTTTCATCGGTTAATAACTCATACAACAGTAAACCCAGAGAATAGACATCGCTGACCGTGGATACTTTTTCACCTTTAATTTGCTCAGGACTGGCATAAGCCATGGTCAGCATGTGTTCATGCTGGGTTTCGGTTAAATCCAGATTTTTGTTTTTAGCGACCCCAAAATCCAACAGTTTCACCACACCGTTTTTATCTACCATCACATTGGACGGTTTAATATCTCGATGAATAATACCGTTTTGATGGGCATAAGCCACCGCATCGCAAACCTGAATAAACAGTCGCAGACGTTGTTTTAAAGACAGTTTATTTTGTTTAGCGTAGCTAATAATATCGGTGCCGTCTATCCACTCCAGGACCATGTAATGACGATCGTCAGAATATTGGCCGCCACTGATCAGTTGTGCGATATGGGGATGGGACAGCTGTGCCAGTAAAGCGCGCTCCGCTAAAAAACGTTGTTCTTCTTTGGGTTGATAAATGGGTTTGAGAATTTTAACGGCGACCTGTTGCTGAAACTGACCATCCACACGTTTGGCCAGCCAGACATCACCTTGTCCACCATGGCCAATGGGTTTGACCAATTCAAATTCGTTAAAAATATCACCCTGTTTTAAATCATCAATATGCAGCGTGTGTTTCACCGCATGCATCATGTGCTCAGAAATATCCATTTCAGTATCTTGGTGTTTCAATAAAGACAAGACCTTGTCTTTCACTGTCTGCGTATAATTTGAGGCATGGACAAAGGCGATTTGTTCATCGATGGGTAAATCCACACATTGCTCAAATAATGTTTTGATGTCAGCGCCTTGATTAGCCATGTTTTGTAAGTCTCATTTTCTTTGGCTGATATAATCCTGAATAACAGCCCGGCCAAATTTTAAATCACGTTCTGCTGTGGCCACAGAAACATCCATAAGCTCAGCCACCTGCTTAATCGGTAAGGCGGCAAAATAGACTAATTGTGCCATCTCAAAACTCCGTTCATCGATTTCCGCCAGTGCTTCAAATGCATCACTCAGACATTGCATATCGATGGGTTCGGTGCTCAAGCCCAGAGAATCCGTGTACTCAGCCGCGTGCAGTGAGCCCACTTGTTTATCCGATTTTTTATGACGACCATAATCAATCAGCAAACGGCGCATTTGTTGTGCCAGGGTTCGATAATAATGCTTTTTATCCTGATACTTACCTTCATAAACCGATAACTTCAGATACGCATTATGAACCAAATCAGTGGGGGATAAGGTGTGCCCGGCCCGCTCTTTCACCATCAGCGAATTGGCCAGCTGCCGAAGTTGTTGATAAAGCTGCTCATCCAGAGGGGGATGAGAGAAAGCATCTTCAATCATTGTCATGAGGGGTACGGTTATTTTTTAAATTATAACAAAAAAAGCACGCTTAAAACGTGCTTTGTCATACTGTGTCACACAAAAACCTGTTTATTCAAATCCGTTTTTAAAGATGATATCAGATTCAAAACCGTTAGAAAAAATCAAATCCGGACCTAAGGTCGTAAGCGTATGTTGTAATGCAGCTGCGGCATTGGCGTAACCGGCGCCACATATATTGGTATCACATTGATGATCAGGCACTGTAGCAAAAGGTTCAGCGGTATTTTTGATAATTTGCTCCACCTGTGCCGGCGTTAGGTTTGGAT
>CAZWVE010000176.1:0-4112 GCA_964636925.1 uncultured Marinicella sp. | reverse complement strand
AGCTTATGCGCCCTATTCTCAATTTCAGGTGGGCGCTGCGCTCATCGATGATAAAGCACAAATACATGCAGGTTGTAATGTTGAAAACTCGGCCTATCCCATTGGTTGTTGCGCCGAACAGGCAGCTGTTGCGGCCATGGTGTTAGCCGGTGGTCAAATCATTAAAGACATGGTTATTGTTGCGCACAGACATAATCCTTGTCCGCCTTGTGGTGCCTGCCGCCAGGTTATTGCAGAACACGGCAACGAACATACGCGAATACACCTAGTGGACCCTGACGGTGGTTTAATCAGCTATCAACTGGCCGATTTATTACCCCATGCCTTTAATCCGGATCATTTAGGGCATGAATAATTTTATCGCGTAATGACTGATCTTTCATGGCCACATGCAGATTAGCCATAACAAAGCCTTCGTGATGCCCACAATCAAAACGCCGGCCTGCTAATTGAACGGCGTGGGCGCCTTCTTGTTGTAACAAAGTCTTAATTGCGTCTGTGAGCTGAATTTCACCTTTTCCATCGGCCACAGTGTTTTGCAAAACCTGAAAAATCCGCGCCGGCAGCACATAGCGACCGATAACACCATAATCTGATGGTGCTTCTTCAAGCGCCGGTTTTTCAACAATGGCATCAATTTCAGCCTGTCCATGATGCCACTGTTTAGGTGAGACAATACCATAACTACTGATACGCTCGGTCGGCACCTGCTCAACACTGAGCGTGGTTTGACCGGTCGCACGGGCACATTCAATGAGTGCCAATAACGGGTTCTGCGGGGCTTCGATAAAATCATCGGCCAGTAACACCGTAAACATTTCATCCGCGCCGATTAAACTTTGTGCCTGTAACACCGCATGACCGAGCCCCAAAGGTTCGCCCTGGGGAATAAACACGGTTTTAATGTTGGGCGATAAAATATCGACTTTTTCCACCAAATCCATGCGTCCTTGTTGCTGAAAGCGCATTTTTAAAGATGGCATGGGATCAAAATGATCAAAAATGGCATGTTTACTGGCACTGGTTACGAATATCAATGTCTCAATGCCGACCGCCAGCGCTTCTTCCACGGCGTACTGAATCAGGGGCTTGTCAATAATTGGCATTAACTCTTTGGGCATGGACTTGGTGGCGGGTAAAAAGCGCGTGCCCAAACCGCCGACCGGAAACACCGCTTTGGTGATTTTATTCGGATGATTGTTGCTTTGTGGAGATGACATTCAGTTGGCTTCCTTTAAATTCCTTGATCATTTTTTGCAGCAGTTGTTTTAGTTCCTGGTGCTGGTAATTAACCGCTGCTGATCGACCCTGTTCAATCTGTTTTATTAATTGAGCGGTTGGCGCATTATTGTGTTTTGCCAGGTTAATTTTGTCAACCTCAGTGGCTGTCAGTTCCTCATTGGCATAATGTAATTCTTCAAATAATTTCTCGCCGCGACGCAAACCGGTGTACTCAATTTTAATGTGCCGGGATTGGCCGGTTAACGCAATCATTCGTTTCGCTAAAGACTCAATTTTAATGGGCTGGCCCATATCGAGCACCAGAATACCGTCCTGATGATCCACAATCAAACCCTGTAATATAAGCTGACAGGCTTCTTCTATGGTCATAAAGTAACGTTCCATACGGGCATCGGTAACCGTCACCGGCCCACCCTGCTCAATTTGTTTTTTAAACAACGGCACCACGGAACCGGCTGAACCCAGGACATTACCAAAACGAACGATAACATAATCTGTGTGGCTGTGATTGTTCAGGTATTGACAGTATTTTTCAGCCAGCCGTTTGGTGGCGCCCATGACACTGTGCGGATTAACTGCTTTATCGGTCGAGATTAACACCATTTTCGCGACCTTAAATTGCTGACAGCAATCGGCCACTATTTGGGTGCCGATAACATTGTTTAAGTAGGCTTCACACAGATGATTTTCTAGTAAAGGCACGTGCTTATAAGCGGCGGCATGAAACACCACATCGGGTTTTACTTTTTTGAATAAATAAAATAATTGTGCCTGGTTGGTGATATCGCCCAGATGGGAATGAATCAAGGTGGCACTGCCGCTTAATTCACTGTCAATGGCATATAAATTGAATTCAGAATGATCAACAATGGTTAACTGACTGACCCCGAATCGGGCCAATTGGCGGCATAATTCAGCACCAATGGAACCACCACCACCGGTGACCAGTACAGATTTGTTGCGTACAAAGTCAGCCACTTTATGCCATTCCAGTTCGACTTTTTCGCGTCCCAGCAGATCTTCCACAGTGATCGGTTGCAGATCACTGACATTGGCTAAATTACTGTCGTAATCATCCGGATCCGGGGCAATACGAATTTGGCAATCACCATCAGCCAGGGCATCCACCACGGTTCTGATTAAAGTCGCATCGGGATTTTGTTTAGTGATGACCACCAAATCAACAGCATATTTATCCACCAATTCGGCAAGCTTATTAACACCGTGTTGAATTTTAATACCGCGTAATTGTGTGCCCCTGAATTTTGCCTCGTCATCAACAATACCCATGACATGACAGCTGCGATTGGTAACGGCATTTCGAATAAATAAATCGGCAATATGGCCTGCACCCACCAGCAACACCCGCGGAATACTGTCTCCACTCAGATTAAAATACTTATCCTTCCAGAGGCGATAACTGATACGCGGAATACCCCAAAACAGCACCAGGAGAACGGGATACATAACAATGACACTGCGTGGCATACCAGTAAGTCGATTTAATAAAAAGAAAAGTGCGGCAATGGTCAGTGTACCAACCACCGCTGATTTCATTATGTTCATGAGATCCGGAATACTGGCAAATCGCCATAAGCCACGATACATGCCAAAGTAGGAACTCACCAATCCCTGTACTATCAAAACCCAGGCGATTTCAAGCGACCACCATGTGACCGGCGGTGATAACGGCCAGATACTGTAACGAATATAAAAACTGGCCACCCAGGCCAGCCAGACCATGAATAAATCATGACCAATAACAGCCAGCCTTAGATGTAAAAGACGATTTAACATGGCCGTATTTTACCTGCCAAAGTCTCGGGTGTGAAAAAAAACACCCGATAAAAGCAGATAAACACCGATAAAGCATCCACTCTGTTGTATAAATGTAAGATCCGCCATAACCAATGCCACCACACAACACAGCATAGTTACCGCTGTATAAAGCACACTAATCAGCCAATGCGGCTTGTTTTGCGCAATCAGACGTTGGTAAAGATGGCTTCGATGGGCCTCGCTTATTCGTTCTTGACGACTTAAACGAACTGCTAAGGTTAAGGTGGCGTCTGTGATAAAAACTGCATGTATCACGGCGATTTGCCAGAGGCTTAATTGTTCTGCTTTTAGAGCCACTAAGGCGATCAGCGCAACCATAAATGCCAACGGCAAACTACCGGAATCACCCATGAATAAGCGTTTTAATATGACATTAAAATACAGATAAACCACTAAAGCCGCCACTAATAATGCCACGACCAATTGGATATTATTCGGTAAAACAGCCAACCACAGCATAGTGAGTAACGTCATAATGGCGTGTAACGCCACCAGACCATTGGCACCGTCCATAAAATTAAATAAATTAAGCCACCACAGAAACGCCAGGCCAATAAATAGCGTCCAGAATGACAGTGAATAATCCAACAGCACCAATGTGCTTATTACCACAACCAGTTGCACCAGGAAACGAAAACGTGCCGATAAATTCTTCACATCATCAACGGCACCAAGACAGGTTAAAACCAGCAGCAACAGCGCGATATCGGGCAGCTGTTGCCACACAAGTACAGTGGCTAAGGGCAGAAACAGAAAAAAACCGCCACCGGTGAGTACCTCACCGTGATGCAAACTGCGGTGATTGGCGCGATCAAAAAACCGAACAAAACGGCCACTGACATACAATCGCAACAAGGTAAAGATGAAACCCGACCACAACAGTAAAATGAACCAATTGGTTTTAAACCACATCATCAATGGGCTTTACCACTCCCCAGTTTTTACAGCTGGGGCATTGCCAGTGAACGGATTGTGCACCGAAACCACATTTGCGACAACGTAATCGGGGTTGCTTCGCCAGGAATTGCTGA
>CAZWVE010000175.1:0-4126 GCA_964636925.1 uncultured Marinicella sp. | reverse complement strand
ATTTGCTTGGGTTTGCGATGTGCCAATGACTTCGGTTCAAAAATGGTTACGGCATCACTAATAACATCGTTATCAATCAGATTATCCGGCAATAACCGTTGTAAGGATTTCAGTCGTGCCTCTAAGCGTTGCCGTTCGATGGTGTCTTTGGTCAGTTCATGGGTAATCATCAGTACCGCGCTGGTGACTAAAGTAATCACAGCCAGAATAAGCGGCAGCGTCCAGGGGCTTTTTTGATTGTTCTGACTCATGGCTGACCTTTTTTACCGTAAGGTTGGGGAATGGTCAAGCGATCAATTAAAGGCGCCGATAGATTCATCAATAACACGGCGAAAGCAACACCATCAGGGTAAGCGCCAAAATTACGAATCAGTACCGTCAAAATGGCGACCCCGGCACCAAAAATAATTTTGCCACGATTGGAAGAGCAGCCGGAGGTCGGGTCAGTGGCAATAAAAAAAGCCGCCAGCATTATGCCACCTGAAAAGATATGTTGTTGTGGTGACATATAAATATCACCATTAAATAAATAGAATGGTGTCGATGCGGCAATGGTGGTCATTAAAACGGCAGCCGGTACATGCCAGGTGATGATGCGCTTATACAGTAAAAACAACCCGCCTAAAAATAACCAGTTGGCAATCCATTCCCAACCCAAGCCGCCAAAAACACCAAACACGGGTCCTTGAACGATTTCACTTTGGGCAAAGCCTTGCTGTAAACCTGTTTTAATGGCCGTTAAGGGAGTGGCTGCGGTCAAACTGTCCACGGTCGCTTCCGGTGGTAGACCCAGGAATATAAAAGCCAAAGTTTGCTGCCAGCCGATGGCCAGTACTTCATTGCCAATTTGTGTCAATCCAGAAGGCGGCAGCCACAGTGACATAGATTGTGGAAAAGCCACTAAAATGGTGGCAAAAGCGACCATGGCGGGGTTAAAAATATTATTACCCAGGCCGCCGTACAAATGTTTGGCTACCACGATGGCAAAAAACATACCCACCAGCGCCACATACCAGGGCGCAATTGGCGACAGACACAAAGCAAACAGGACCGCGGTTACCGGTACCGTGAGATCCGTTAAAAAAGGTTGTAAAGGTTGTTTTCGCCAGCTCAGAGACCACCATTCAAACAAATAACCGGCTGCCGTGGCCACTATAATCTGAATGACTAAACCAATACCAAAATAATATAAATGGGCAAAAATCGCAGGAATCAGAGCCACCAGTACCCAAGCCATCACTTTTGTGACGCTAAAACGTGCCGGAATGTGGGGAGTACCTGATGTGTTCAAGTTTGTTGTCATCAAGGTGCGTCCTCATCTTTTTGTTTGTTTTTAAGACGATCTAACACTGCTGAGATTTCTTTTTTGGCCTTACTTTTATCCTTTAAGCGTTCAGCTTTGGCGCGACGTTTAGCCTGGCGCTCGGCTTTAATGCTTTCTAAGCGTTGCTCACGTTGCTCGTGGCGTTGTTTGGCCAGTTGCGCTTTGGCTTTTTTGTAATCTAAATAGGTTAATTCAGATTTGGCATAGCGGTAATAGCTGACCAAATCAATATGACTGGGACAGACCCAGGAACAGGCGCCACACTCAATACAATCAAACACATGATGGTCACGGGCTTTCTCCAGGTCATCACCCTGAATATACCAAAACAGTTGTTGTGGCAGTAAATCCTGTGGGCAGGCTTTGACACAATCGCCACAGCGGATACAGGGTAGGGTGGTTAAGTCCGGCTTGGTACTGTTTTGCGTGAGCAATAATAAACAATTGGTGGTTTTATCAACACCAATGTCCACATTAGGCATCGGGTAACCCATCATCGGACCGCCGACCACAAGTTTATCGATATCTGACAGGGTGCAATCGGCCTGTGCCAACAGGTGGTAAAACGGGGTGCCCACAGGGGTCAAATAATTACCCGGACGACCGACTAAATCACCGGTGACTGTCACCAGTCGTTCGGTTAGTGGGCGGTTATGTTCCACCGCATCATAAACCGCTTTGGTGGTGGCCACATTTTGCATAATAATACCCAATGACAGCGGCGTCTGGCCACTGGGAACCTCAAGACCCGTCAGCACTTTAATCAATTGTTTTTCACCACCGGTGGGGTAAATAGTCGGTACTTTAACGACTTTAATCGCAGTTAAATTCAAGGATTTAATGGTTTCATCCAGTAAGGACTTGACGCCGCCTAAATTATCTTCAATGGCGATTACCGCACGGTCGGCATGGGCTGCTTGCATCAGTAAATCAGTGCCTTTAATCAGCGCTTCGGGTTCATCCAGCATCAACCGTTCATCACAGGTGATGTAAGGTTCGCATTCAGCACCGTTTATTATCAATAATTGATCGCGCTCCCGGTCGTCATGATCATATTTAACGTGGGTCGGAAAACCGGCGCCACCCATACCAATGATACCGGCATCTTGAATGCGTTTAATTATACTGGCACGATTAATTTCAGTCAGTGCCGGCAAATATTCAAAGTCATTATCTTCGGCATCGGTATCGAGAATAATGCAGGGTGCGGATTCGGCATCGGGTGCCGCGGTAGGGCGTTCTTCAATGGCGCGAATGGTACCGGAATAGGGCGCATGTACCACCACGCCAAAAGGATGAATGGGTTGGGCAATGACCTGGTATTTATTGACTCGATCACCCACAGCCACAACCGGCTCTGAGACATGACCGCGGTTAACACGCAACGAAATGCTTAGGGATCTGGGTCGGTCAACTTCGGTGACTTCACTGCCTGCGGATAATTCCTTATGGTGTTTAAGAACCAGACCGCCGTGAAAGGTCGATAGTCGATCTTTTAGCTCGGCCATTGTTGAGCCTCTTCGATGGTTTTCATCAATCGGGGTTTTTCCTGACGATGTATGCGGCTGGGTAGCGGTGCCGGAATTTGAATAATGCAATCCACCGGACAGGCCGGAATACATAAGTCACAACCGGTACATTCATCGCCAATAATGGTGTGCATATGCTTGGCGGCACCAACAATGGCATCCACCGGACACACCTGGATACATTTGGTACAGCCGATGCAATCAGCTTCCACAATCTCGACAATAGTATCGACAGATTCCTCTTCGCCATTTTCAGGGTTGAGTTCAAGTTCTTCCACATCCAGCAGCGCAGCCAATTTGCGAATCCCTTCCTGACCACCCGGTGGACATTGGTTAATCGGTGCTTCACCTTTAGCAATGGCTTCGGCATAGGGTTTACAACCGGGGTAGCCACATTGCCCACATTGGGTTTGTGGCAGCACCTGGTTAATTTGTTCTACCACCGGGTTGCCTTCCACTTTAAATTTGCGTGCCACCCAGACAATCAGAAGCCCGAATAAACCGGCCAGAAACAGCATACCGAGTAAGGCCAACAGATAGTTCATCATGTGCTCACCATACCGCTAAAACCCATAAAAGCCAGGGCCATAATGCCGGCAGTAATGAGCGCAATAGGAATACCTTGAAAGGATTGCGGCACATTGGCCATCTCCAGTCGTTCCCGAATGGCGGAGAACAACACCAGCACCAAGCCAAATCCAAAGGCCGCGCCAAAACCAAAAAAAGCCGATTCCAGTAAGCTGTTTTGTTGTTGCACATTCAGCAAAGCCACACCCAACACCGCACAATTGGTAGTGATTAGGGGTAAAAATAAACCCAGTACCTGATAAAGCATTGGCGAGGATTTATGCAATATCATCTCGGTCATTTGTACGGTGACGGCAATCACCAGAATAAAACTCAAGGTTTTGAGGTATTCGATCTCAAGCGGCACCAGTAAATATTCATTGACCAAATAGCTGACAATCGACGATAAGGTCAGCACAAAAGCGGTGGCATAACTCATACCAAGCGCGGATTTATACTGTTTGGACACCCCCATAAACGGGCACAGTCCGAGAAAGCGAACCAACACAAAGTTGTTCACAAAGGCGGCACTGATAAAAATAACAAATAAACCGGTCATTTACCTTTCGCTTAAGTTTGCGTTATTTCACCCGCATGCCGGGTTTTGCTCCATCATCCGGCGTTAATAAGAAAATATCCTCACCACCGGGACCGGCAGCCAAAACCATACCTTCTGACAAGCCAAAACGCATTTTTCGTGGCGCTA
>CAZWVE010000174.1:0-4150 GCA_964636925.1 uncultured Marinicella sp. | reverse complement strand
CACCATCGGGGTTTTTGGCCTTTGGTTTTGGCAGTGGTTTGGCGCCGGTGGCGCCTGGGACGTTTGGAACGCTGATGGCGATTCCTTTGTATCTGGCCTTGCAGACCTTGCCGCCATTATTGTACCTGGCCATTGTGGTGGCCGCTTTTATTGGTGGCGTTTGGATTTGTGGCCGTGCCGGTGAAGCCTTGGGTGTGCATGATCACGGTGGTATTGTCTGGGATGAATTTGTCGGCTTTTGGTTGACAATGTGGCTGGTGCCGTTTGATTGGATCTGGCTATTGGCCGGATTTATTTTGTTTCGCTTTTTTGACATTATTAAGCCGTTTCCCATTGGCTGGATTGATAAAAAAGTTTCCGGTGGTTTTGGGGTGATGATTGATGATGTGGTGGCCGGTATTTACGCTTGGTTAGTTTTAATGTTGGTGGGGTATTTTTTGTGAAAAAAATCATTGTTCTTGGTGGTGGCCGTATTGGCCGGGTGATTGCTTTAAATTTATCTGAAGATTATGCTGTTTTTTTGGCAGATTTGCATAAACCAGATAATCTACCTGCTGAGATAAAATTTAAAGCATTGGATGTAACCGATACCAACGCCTTGCAAAAAATGGTTTCAGCTTTTGATTTGGTGGTCGGAGCTTTGCCCAGTGTTTTGGGTTTTAAGGCTCTAAAAGCGGTACTTGAAACCGGTCAGTCAATGGTGGATATTTCATTTTTTACCGAAGATCCATTGGCATTGGATGCCTTGGCCAAAAAGCATCGGGCGACAGCCATAGTTGATATAGGGTTAGCGCCGGGTCTCACAAACTTATTTGCAGGTCATTTTGTGGCGACTTATGATCGAGTGGATGAGTTGGTTTGTTTGGTGGGCGGTTTGCCGGTTGAGCGAAACTTGCCGTTTGAATATAAAGCCCCGTTTGCACCTCTGGATGTGATTGAAGAATACATTCGGCCGGCACGTATGAAGAGAAATGGTCAGGATTTAGTGTTACCACCGTTAACTGAAATCGAAACTTTGCATGTCCCCGGAATTGGAGATTTAGAGGCTTTTAATACCGATGGTTTAAGAACGTTGCTCAATACGGTTGAAATACCAACCATGGCTGAAAAAACCATTCGCTATCCCGGTCATGCAAAATTTATCTCACAATTAAAAATAGCCGGTTTTTTTGATGAAGCCCATCGGGACGATACCGCGAAATTACTGCAAAAACAATGGCAGTTTAAGCCGGGTGAAGAAGACCTTACTGTCTTGGAAATACGCGTTAACGGCTTGCGCAATGCTCAGAGGACAAGTGAGGTTTACCGTCTAGTGGATCGATACGATTGTCAAAACAACATCAGTTCAATGGCCAGAACCACGGGTTATACCTGTGCAGCCGCCGCACGGCTTTTGCTTGATAACGAATTTAATTCAGGCGTTCTGGCACCTGAGTATTTGGGCCAAGATATTCATTATTTCGATTTTATTTTGGCTAACTTAACTAAACGTGACATTGAAATAAAACCCTGCCCATAAAAAAGGGCTTCATTGCGAAGCCCATACTAAGTCAAAATGTTGAATGCTTATTCGTTAAGGCGTTGCGTTTATTAAGAGTCGAATACCACATAGTCGTTGACTACTGCCTTGTTCAGAGGTGCCCAAGCGTAATGAGTAGGATTTACTGTTGCTTATCAATAGGTAATCAGGGGATAGTGAGGTGTAATGATTATTATAGCCACTATCTCCTATAGAGGTTGTCCATGATTCTAATGTATATGACCCATCAGAACCATTTATAGTGTATAAGCTGGCGTTACTTGTGGATGCGGTGTCGCTGTAATAATAAAACCACATGCCTCTGATTTCATGCCCGACCGGAATTTGCAGTTGTAAATCGAAATCGTCATATATGGCATTGGCGGTGGATCGATAAGAGCAGCCGGCAGAGTGGTAAGTTAGCTCAGTGTGGCTGTTAATCGGTGAAAATCCTGAGGCCGGATAAAAAATGGTATAGGTGCCGGCAACATATGATTTGTCAGCCAAGTAAGCGGGATCTTTATGGTCAATTTTAGATTCGCTGTACCAGTCCTCGTCTGGCATTGACTCAGGATTAATTGGGTTTAATTCGTCGTCCAAAATTGTTTGGCTTAATCCGGATAAGCTTATCAACAACCCACCAACTGCGCCTATTATTTGTATAAAATGTTTCATTAAATTTCTCCTATAAATTAGCGGTAAAAGTTGCTAACAAAAATCACATCATGTGCGATATCCGGTGGTATATAGCCAATGCGAAAGCCACACACTTCAATACCGGTTTCAGCATCAAGGCCAAAGCGAACTAACAAGCCTTCGCTGTCACTGTTAACGGTGTGATCGAGAAAGCCGCCGATACTAAAACGTCCAGGTTGATTAGCATATGCTCCTGTGCTGTTACCAATGATATGAAAATAATTTCCTCCGCTTGGTACGCGTGCAAGATAAGCAGATGCATAGCCTGCAGCAGAACTATCTTCACCCAATGCTGTAAATGAGACGATCTTGGTGTCTTCTGGTAAATCAATGGACTCATCCAGTTCTAAAAATCCACCTATGGCTGAACTGCAGCCGCCCCCCAAGTAATTTTTGGTATTTATGTTATGAGCTTGCATGGCAGAAGCTGTTGAAGAGTAATAGCGAATTGAGGTGCCACCCACTGGTCGATCTTCGTCAATGAGAGCTTTTGTGTTTAAATCGATTATGTCGATAATCTCACCACTTCGATTAATTGTTGTCCCTTGAGGCGCATTTGATTCGATATCAAGTATGTTGTTTTTTGCGGATGCGGTATCAACTGAAATGGCAAAACACACAGTTATTAAACCGGTTATTCTAATTAAGTTTTTCATGTGATAACTCCTTTTTTATGGTGTGGGATCAATGGTTAAAGAAACGCCACAAATTTGTTGGCTTGAGCCTGTTTGATTTGTTCTAAAACGTAAGTGATAGAAATATCTGGAATTATCAACGTTGATACCTGATGTTGATACAGCTTGACTTTCGTATACTCCAGAGTCGCCAGTAGATGTATTGGTTAACAAGGATGTTATATTCCCTAAACCGTCCATTCGACTTAAGTAGGCTGTGCTACTGCTTGAGCTTCCGTCTATATAGGAATACCATAAAGATTTAATTGCATGACCATCCGGTAAATGAATATTGGTGTCAAGTGCATCTGTAGCGGCATTGTTAAAATAAAAACAGCCAGCACCGGAATACGTGTAATCAGTATTATAATAAGCGGCAGTCGAGCCTGATGCAGTCAATTTTACGTTATACCAAGAACCGTCGGAATATGTTTTTTCGGAAACATTGTCTTCGTCTTGATATTTAACTTTAGTGATGGTGAATGGCCCATGTTTGTCAGAATTCTTTTTTGCCAAAGCAGTTTGGGCTAATATAAAATTTGATACTATGGCGCTAATCAAAACCATGGATTTAATGGATAGATACTTCATTAGACTCTCCTCTAAAAAAATGGTGCTAAGCTGTTAACTTAACTAGCCCCAGTTTACTCCTAAAGAGAACAACCTGTCACTGAAAAACAGTGACACTGTTCACAAAAATGAAACTAAATCAAGAAAATTAACGGAAAACAGTGAAGAAATGTGTATTTTTGCAGAGCGTTGAGCATAATGAGTTGCCACGTCAATGGACTAAAAAGTCCATGAAAAAATAATCACAGTCAAGTTTTAGGCAGGTTGATGGTCAAGTGATCGGCTTGTCAATGTATCAATTTACAGGATAAAACTTATGACGTCAGCAGTTCGTCCAGATATTGAAGTGCCACTTCGGTGGGTGTGTTGAGTTTAGAGGCATCTTCAGAGGGCCAGAAATTGGACCCTAAAGACGTGGGCATGGTAGGTGTGTTTAACGATCTCACTTTTACACCTTGGTTTTCACACTCTTGAGCCAGAATATGGGCAAACTGTTTTATGGCGGCTTTACCGACCCCATATTGCCCCCAATAGGCTTTGGAAGTCATCTCTAAATCATCCAAGGTAAAAATGATGTGACCTTTGGCTTTTAATAATAAGGGCAAAAGTGCTTGAGTTAAAAAGATTGGGGAGTTGACGTTGACCTGCATTTCTTTCAGCCAGCGGGAGGCTTCATACAATATAAAGGGAG
>CAZWVE010000173.1:0-4160 GCA_964636925.1 uncultured Marinicella sp. | reverse complement strand
TCCAAAAATAGATGAAACTATGAAAGAAAACACCCCACAACAAACCTGTGCCATTTTTTATGTCTCTGACGGCACAGGTATTACCGCCGAAACGGTTGGTCAAAGTTTAATCACCCAATTTCCGCAACATATTAAATTTGTGCAGAAACGAATTCCTTTTGTGGACTCAGAAGCCAAAGCCAAACAAGCCGCTGATCTGATTCGCCAATCTGAGTCTGATTTTCAACCGTTGGTGATAAATACCGTGGTCGATATTAATTTGCGAAAAATCATTCACGCTGCCGGTGGTCTTAAGCTTGATCCTTTCAACCAATTGTTGCGCCAAATCGAAGAAAACCTGGGTATTGAACGCAGTCCCGGTGTGGGTCGTGCCCATGGTATGTATGACAGCCATTCCTACAATGCCCGCATTGATGCCACCAATTTTGCGCTGGCGCACGATGATGGTATGAATCTGAACCTGGACCAGGCGGAAGTGATACTTTTGGGTGTATCTCGTTCGGGTAAAACACCCACTTGTCTCTATTTAGCGCTTCATTATGGTATTAAAGCCGCAAATTATCCCATCACCGATGAGGATTTGGAGAAAATGCAATTGCCCAAGGCCGTGGTTAAACATCGCGATAAGTTATTCGGGTTAACCATTGACTCACATCGCCTGTCACAAATTCGCGGTAAAAGACGTCCCGATTCACGCTACGCCAATTTGAAAAAATGTCAAAAAGAGATTTCCGATGCTGAATCCCTGTATCATCGGTATCGGGTGCCGTTTTTAAACACCACACTGACGTCGATTGAAGAGATTTCGGGCAAAATTATGTTAGAACTTAACCTCAATAAACGGTTGTATTGATGTACCAGAAGTCTTTTTATAAATTATCTACCCTGCTAAAAAGTTTACAATCCCAACACTTTGTATTAGAAAAAAGTTTCTGGAAATCTTTTTTACGTAGCCCAGAAGGGGTGAGGTGCATGCATAAGTCGAATAAAAACTGGATTGACTTGTTTGCACATGAGTTAAATCAGTGCAAATTCACAGGTGATGGCATCAGATTGTTAGTCAAGCGAAATACCATTTTTAACGGTGTAAAAGGTATAGATTAATGCAAAGACCTCTATTAAATAGTCGCTATTGGCGTTATCAAATTTGGGCGCACAAGCATCATATCAGTCTGCAGGATTGGCATGAGAACAATTTTAAATTACTCATGCGCTTGCTGCCGCATCGGTTGCAGCCGGGTGTGGTCTATCAGGTTAAAGTTGACCGGCAGCCGATTTTACAGGTTGTTCGCAGTGCTCAATTTAAATACACCTCAGAACTGCACATCTGTTTGTTGTTTGATGACGGTCCGTCTGATTCCATGGTGGTTCGGGTTTACCATGATGTCCATTTAGCTGATTTGTCACAAGCCCACGAATTTGATCGTTTATTTCAACAATTGGGCGGTCGAGCTGACTATCAGTTAAAAGCCCAGCGACGTTACAGTTTAAATTGTTTTTTTAATAAATGGTTGCGCCATATCCTGGGCAAGGGCTATGCCGGTTCAGTATGGTGTGTGGGCAATCAGCAACACCAATCGCAACATGTGTAACAAAGACAATGGATAAACACGCCTTTTATCAGCAAGCAGTCCAATGTGTCGAAGCTGAGATTGATTTTGTCGATGCAACTTTTCAGCAGTTACGTGGCCGTCCCGGCTTTCTTTTACGGGAAGATTTTTCTGGTACGGCACAAACCACTTGTGAATGGATTGCACGTGATCATCGTCATATCGGTTACGCAGTGGATTTTGATCCGTTGGTGTTACAGTGGGGCGAGCAGAATAATGTCCGTCAACTCACAGCAACACAACAACAGCGGATTCATTTAATCAACGACGATGTCCTGCAGGTCAAAACACCGCCGATGGATATGGTGTTGGCCATGAATTTCAGTTATTTCATTTTTATGACACGTGCTGAGATGCGGCAATATTTTCATAGTGTTTATAACGCATTGACCGAGGATGGTGTGTTTTTTCTGGATGCTTTCGGCGGTTATGAGGCGGCAAAAGAACTGACTGAAGAGCGCGCCTGTGATGGTTTTACCTACATTTGGGAACAGGCCTCTTTTAATCCCATTACCGCTGAAATGCAATGTTATATCCATTTCATCACTGATGAAGGTGTGCGTATGGACCGCGCTTTTGATTACCGTTGGCGTTTGTGGACTTTACCGGAAATTACGGAGCTTTTAACGGAAAGCGGTTTTGCTCAGGTGGATGTCTATTGGGAAGGTACGGATGATGAAACCGGTGAGGGTAATGATGTCTATACCCCGACCCGACTTGGTACCGCTGATGCCGGCTGGGTCTGCTACATCGTCGCACAAAAATGACCTACAGGACGTAGGTCGGTGTCGTGAGCAGGATACGAAAAGCCAATATCAAACCGTGCCTCGGGTCAGGCACTCGACTTGGTCGGGGTTATTCGGCAGACAATGACTTAATGTCACTACGCAGTGCGTCTTTTTTTGACAGATTCATTTCAATGGTGCGCTTTAAAATGGCAAAACTGTCCATGTCAATCTGGGTCCATTCGGCACCAAATAAATCGATGCGAATGTGCACCACGCGGATATTCATAATAATGGATGGTGAATTTTCAATGGGGATTTGTAAACGAAAAATATCACCGACCTGAACGTCGGATTGAGCCGGGCAGGCCAGTAACACACCCTTTAAGGAAATATCATAGATAGTGGACTGCCAACACGATGTGCCTGAATATAACGTCACCTCTTTCGAGAGAGGTATGCGGGTAAACTGACGTTTTTCTGAAAAGTCACTCATGAGGCTGAAAGCAGCTGTTTGATTAAAGTCGGCTATTGTACTCATATTTTATGGTAATGACAGTACGCGTGGAAAACTGTGACGGGGTTTTAATTTTCCAATAATTTTTCCAGTCCCTGGTAATCATTGACATCCACCTGAATGAGTTGTTCGGCATTGAGTTCAGTTAAAATCTGATAGGCTTTATCGCTGTCATTGATTTCGTTTAAGGCATTGATGACAGCTGATTTAATACCCGGGCTTACCGTCGGTGACGCTAAAAAGACTTGACCGGGAAACGGTTTGCTTTCTTTGAGTACCAATAAATTGGGATACAGTTGGTACAGGTACTGCGGAATAATGGCGGCTTCCGCTTCACCTGAAAACACCTGGTTGATGACATCTTTCCAGGATAAGGCGGTGACCACCTTTTGCGGCTGTAAAAATAAATCAGTAAACCATTGATCGTAAAGTAAGGACCCAATGTTTGGACTGGGAAAAGTGATGACCCGCTGACCCACCAGTTGTTTGCCGATGTCTTTGCTGAGATCTATATTTTGATTGGTGACTAAGTAGTATTTCTGGTCAGCCGCAACTCTGAGAATCGGCTCATAATTTTTTTCCGCCATGCGATAAGCGGCGACGTGGGGTGCATCTAAGGTGAAATCCGGGTTTTCGGTTTTCGCATCTCGCCAATAGAAATAATAGTTATCAGCCGACTTAACCTCAACATCATAACCGGTTTTCTCAGCCAGCCAGTCGGCCAGGGGTTGATAGACAAATTCGGCTTGCTGTTTAGGATAAATGGCTTCCACCGTGAGGTTGATGGTTTGGCTATGCGTTTGAAAAGTCAACAACACCAGCACCAAGATGAAAAAACGGCTTTTTAATTGAAACATGACTACACTCCAACCCTAACTAACCTTAACTATAGTAACACACACCGATAACAAGGCACAATGTGCTTGAAGCGGTGTTATTCGAGCGCACAGTTTTTCACAATTTGTGCCTTGTTTTGGCCATTAATTTTCACTACCGGTGAGCATAGTTGTACCGGGCTGTCATTAATTGTCACTTTTTCACCATTTTTAGGGCCTCCGTTAGTCGGCTCGATTTGAATGAGTGCCAGTTGTTTTTTATTGCGGCCGATGAAATGTAACCGGGCAATGATTTCCTGACCCGGATAGCAGCCCTTTTGGTAATCAATCAATTGATGTTGGTCCAGTGACAGATGTTGCGGGATGAATTGTTCACTGCTGTCGTGGGTAATCCAGGGTAATTGGGCATTAAAAAAAAGCGACCAGAAAAGCGTATCATGCGCAGGCTTATGATGATCTTTTACTGCCAATG
>CAZWVE010000172.1:0-4161 GCA_964636925.1 uncultured Marinicella sp. | reverse complement strand
CCGACTGACTAAGCGTATGGAGCGGAAAGTGGCGGCGTTTTTAGACCGAACCGGTCGTGATGAGTTGGCCTATGCGGCACTTAAACAAGATGTGATGGATATGATGGATGAACCGCGGCAAAGTGTGGATGTGATTAAAGCCCGCATTGACCAGTTTGATCGCGACACCATTCGTGCCTTGGTCGCCAATAATCGTTTTATTAACGATGAGCACATCGATCGGGTGGTTCAAACCATTGAAGATGCGAAGCAAACTGTGGCAGATAAGTTACACAGTGCCGATGAGTCCATTCGCAGAACAGCCCGGAATTTACAGCGCAAAGCCGTGATTAAAGCCGAGCATGCGCGCAAACTGGCGGCTGTTGCTGCCTGGTGGCTGGTTGCTTCAGCGTTATTATCAGCCGGTGCTGCGGTATTGGCAACCCTGGTTGTGATGTAACCATTTACTTTATTTAAAACTGAACTGGGAGGGGTTTATCTCTCACCTAAAAAAACCGGGCAATTGGCCCGGTTTTTTTAGGTGAGGGAAAGAAAATCTAAAATCCGCTCGGCGACAATCTCCGCTTCAGTCATATGTAAATGATGGTTGCCTTTAAGTTTATCAATTCGGGCTGGATCGAGGGCTTCTATGCGTTGTTGTAAACTTGGGTAGTTCATGGCATAGCTGAGTGGTTCAGCCATAATCAACTGGGTAGGCACATCGATATCGGCTAAAAATTCCTGAATTTGCATTTCATCCAGGCGTACCAAGCTACCCAGTCGTAAGCGCTTATCGGTGCGCCAATGATAGCCTTTCACCGTTTTACCGAGACCGCGTTCAATCATCGGTCTTACTATATCAGCCGGCATCGGGGTCGCTTTTTGCCGGGCTTTGATGGCGTGTTCTATGCTCGGGTAATGGCGTTGGTGTTTAAGACTGTGGCTGCGCCATTCATCCAGGGAGCTGCGTAATTTAGCAGTGGCTTCACCTTTTTGATAAGGCGGAATTGCGCCCAGATTTTCAATCAGTACCAGCTTGTCGACGGCTTTCGGGTAAGCGGCAACATACATAGCGGCAATGGCCGCTCCCATGGAATGCGCCACCACAGTCAGTGGTTGTGTCAATTGATCAAAAACAGGCTGAACATCCAATAAATAATCAATAAAGCCGTAATTATGACCAACGGCCCGGTGATACGAGTGACCATGACCGGGAAAATCAATGGCGATGACGTGGTAGTCCTGTGCCGCTAATAAGGGTGCCAAGTGAGAAAAGCTGGCCGCATTATCGAGCCAGCCGTGCAAAGCCAGTATCAGATGGGTATTACCGGCACCCCACTCTAAAGCAGTGATGTCACCGGAACGGGTTGTAAAAGTGAGTTCTATGGGGGTCATATTAGCAGCAAGAATATCAGCACAGACAAGATTAAACGGTAACCCATAAACCAGATAAAATCAATGCGCTCAATAAATCTCATAAACAAGGTAATCACCAACCAGGCGCTGACAAAACTAAAAACAATGACACTGATAACGGCGCTAACATTCACGGCAGTCGGTTGTTGGTACCATTGTAAGCCGGCATAAGCGGCCGCCATTAAAATGGTGGGAATGGCCAACAGAAAACTAAAGCGTGCCGCTGTGGTTTTATCTAATCCCAGGGCCATACCGGCGGTTAATGTCACACCGGAACGGGAAGCGCCGGGAATCAGCGCCAGACATTGTGCCAAACCAATGATGACGGCCGATCGCCGGTTCATGTCAGCCGCTTTAGCGAGTCGCTGGCTCCACCACAACAAGACCCCAAATACGGCACTGGCCACCGCAATAACCATCACAGACCGGCCCATATCACTGACCCAGCCGGCAAATAATAAACCGGCCACCAAAATCGGTATAGTGGCGATTATGAGCTGTATTAATAATTGGTTTTGTCGACCTGATAACAGGTGAATAATATCTTGTCGAAAATAAATCATCACAGCCAATAAAGACCCCAAATGCGCGGCAATATCAATAAGCACGCCCTGATCCTGCCAGTCTCCCAAGAGCCCCACCAGAATGAGATGGGCGGAAGATGATATCGGCAAAAACTCAGTAAGACCCTGAATCAGAGCCACTACCAGGGATTGCCAGAAATCAATCATGGTTTGGTCGGTTGCAGATAATCACGATACGCTTTCCAGCGGTCTTTCGGTAGCATCAGTCGTTCCATAGGCATCACCTCCGGTGCCTGCCAGGGCCTTAACTCACGAGCAAACAGACTTCCAAGTGTGTGCAGCGTGTTTGCTTCATTGCTCAGCACGGCATCAATATCAATCAAACGGATGTTCGGACTCATGGCTATCAGTTGATTTTTTAAACGGCCGAAATCAGTGGTTGAATAGCGGCTGTTGGCAAATACCGCCTGGTGCAGATGCCGATCAGGCATATTACGGTCTAAAACAATGACGGGCGCTGCCGGAAAAACTTTTTTAATCAATGCCATATTGAGGGCTGTCATCGGAATAAAATCAGCAAAAGCACCTTTTTCATGGTGACGTTTGAGGTGTTGATGGTACTTTTTACGTAATAAATGGCAACCTGACTCGTCTAACGCCACAATATCTTCAAAACGCCAGTTGCGGAAAAACAAATCCTGTCGGGCGGTGCGTTGGTAGCGGTCTGTCAGGGGAGTGATGCCGTGATGACGTAAACACTGGACAAACGCCACGTGACCACTAACCGTGTCACTAAACACAAACACCGGCTGCTCATGGCTTTCAGTCGATGGCCATTTTTGCACAGTTTTTTCGGCTTCCTGGTCTAATAACGAGACGGGTTGGGGTTGATCCTGTTGCTGGGCCGAAAAATGATCCCAGGCCGCATCATAATCACCCAGGTCATCGAGTAATAAACCGGCATAGAGGTGTAAGTCATTGGCGGCATCGGCTAATTGTTCATTGCTCAGCGCTTCATGAAGAGTTACCAGCGCTTGTTGGGTTTTCTCCAGGTGTGTGAGGGCATAGGCTTTAACCACCACGGCTTCATGGTTGTCGGGATTATCTTTGAGTATTTCATCAGCCACCGCCAGGGCTTGCGACCATTGTTGTGCCTGATGATGGGCTTGCATACGTTGTTTTAATGCCGCACGGTAGTGCGGGCTGTCGGTATCGATGGTCTGCAGGCGGTCAATGGCTTGATCGAGGTTATCCTGTCTGATATCAATCATGGCCATCATGACATGGGCACGGTCATTGTCACCCCGTTGTAGCAAGCGTTGTAGAACCTGTTGTGCTTCTTCGAGTTGGTTCAAAGCCACCAGGGATTGACTGAGGGTAATAAACCAACTGGGATACGCAAGCGACGTGCGACAAACACTGATTAAGTAATCCGCCGCTTCTTTAAAATGTCTTTGTTTAAATGACAACATGGCCGTGGCAGCCATTAATTCCGGCGATTGTTGTCCGGCTTCAATCAGTTCATTTAATAATTCGGCCGCTTGTTTTTGGTCATGATTTATGATGCTGATGGCTAAAAAGGCTTTGGCTAAATTAAATTTAGGATGATCGTTGAGTAATTTTTTAAAGTGCATTTCGGCAAAAGCCAGTTCACCGCTTTCAAGACAAACCACGCCCTGGTAGAGTTTTATTTCTGGATCATCACCATGCTGTAATGCCGCGGCCTGCAATACACTGTCGGCTTCGTCGGTTCTGCCGAGAATAAGCATGAGCTTCGCCAGTTTAACGGCTGCCGGCGCCGCTTCGTGATGGACTCGCATGGCCAGGCGATACTGTTCTTCGGCGTGTTGAAATTGTTCACGAATCAGGTAAATATCGCCCAGTGCCAAGTATGAAAAATACAAATTGGGGTTATGCTTTAGCGATTCACGAAAGGCCTTTAGTGCCTCATCTGTGTTACCCAGCGCCATATGCATTTGGCCTTTAAATTGATGGTAGCGCTCGGCGCTCGGTGCCAGTTTAATGGCTTCATTAACCGCTTGCAGGGCTGGTTTAAAGGTTTTATTGTCCTTGTAAGCCAGGGCCAGGGCAAAATGTGCATCGTCGTCATTGGGTTTTTTTTTCAGATAGCTTTGGTAGCCTTCAATGGCTTTTTTCAGGTGTCCTTTTTGATGTTGTTTTTTAATCTGTTCTAATTGGCTCATGATTGAATCTCATTAATGATGTAATCTTCCACCCAACT
>CAZWVE010000171.1:0-4174 GCA_964636925.1 uncultured Marinicella sp. | reverse complement strand
TTAATGTTGATTATTGCCGCCTTTTCGTTGTTCTTTTTTACCGCCCTGGCAGGTCGCTTGTGGTGTGGCTTTGCCTGTCCGCAAACGGTCTGGACCGAGGTTTTTATCTGGATGGAGCAACTCACCGAAGGCAATCGCAATAAGCGTATGAAACTCGATAAAGGACCCTGGAATTTTAATAAAATATGGCGTAAAACCGCGAAACAGTTTCTGTGGATTACCTTTGCCTTGTGGACCGGCTTTACCTTTGTCGGTTTCTTTACCCCGATCAAAGAGCTGGCGGTCAATGTTTGGACCTGGAATATGGGCTCCTGGGAAATGTTCTGGTTGTTTTTTTACGGCTTCGCGACCTACGGTAATGCCGGATTTTTACGAGAACAGGTGTGTTTATACATGTGTCCCTATGCCCGCTTCCAGGGCGCCATGTTTGACAAAGAAACCCTGATTATTTCCTATGATGAGAAACGTGGCGAACCACGGATGCGTGGTAAAACACGACGTGAGGCCGAAAACCCTGGCGATTGTATAGATTGCACCATGTGCGTGCAGGTGTGTCCTACCGGCATCGATATCCGTGATGGTCTGCAGTATGAATGTATCGCTTGTGCTGCTTGTGTTGATGCCTGCGATGATGTGATGGAAGCCGTTGGATTGCCGAAAGGACTTATTCGATATACCACAGACAATGCACATCAGGGTAAAGAATCTCGCGTCTAGCGGCAACGTCTTCTGGAGTATGGCGCCATATTAACATTGTTGGTTTCCAGTTTTGCTTATGCCTTTTTATCGCGAAGCAGTATTGATGCCAATGTGATTCCCGATCGCAACAGTTTTTACCGCATTGTTGATGCGAAGCGCATTGAAAATGTGTATAACCTGAAAATCATGAACAAAGGCTCACAGACAGCACACTATCAGGTCAAGGCCACGTGGTTGGATGGTTTAGAAGTTGATTTTGAGGCAGTTGACGGCGGTTTAAGTGCTGATCCCGGTGAGCTCATCAGTGTGCCGATTCGTATTCGGGCTGATCGAAGCGTGGCCAACAAAAAAATACACACCATTAAAGTTGTTGTTAATGAGGTTGATAACCCCAATAATAGCAGTACAGAGACGATTAAATATTTCGGATATGATAAATGAATAAGCACAACCCACAAAAAGCGAACCCGCAACCGGCACCCTGGTACAAGCATGCCTGGGTTTGGTTTATTATTGCCTTACCCGCCACCGCCGTCGTAGCCAGTTTGTACACCGTGTATGTGGCTCAACAAAACGCCCCGCAAGTTATCGTCAAACAAAATAAATTTCAAATAAAAAACGATTAAATGTCTGATCAAGCATCGCACTGTTTCCATTGTGGGGAGCCGGTGCCCGCTGATTGTCAGCTGACAGCCACGATCAAGGGTATTGAACAGCCCATGTGTTGCATCGGCTGTCAGGCGGTGGCTCAGTTTTTGGCCGATCAATCTCACGCAGATTTTTACCAATACCGGGAAGGTAAAACGCCGGGTGCACAAGTGGATAATGACACCGACTCGTGGACGCACTTGGATGAACCGGCGGTGTTTGAACGTTTAACCCGAACAACAGATGACGGTTTGCGTCAGGTGACTATTAAAGTCGAAGGTATGTACTGTAGCGCTTGTGGCTGGCTTATCCAAAAAGTTTTACAAGAATTGCCCGGTGTCCGCGATTTACAGATAAACAGTGTCACCCAAAATTTACGCATTGTGTTTGATTCGGCGCAGGTCAAGTTAAGTCAGCTCTTCAATCAGGTATCCCGTTTGGGTTATCGCCCCATGTATCAGCAGGACAATGTCCAGCAGGCCGATATCGCGCGTAAAAAACAGCTGAGACAAATTGCCGTGGCCGGCTTTGGCATGATGTTTATTATGACCCTGGCGGTGCCGCTTTATAACCCGGAATCTATGGCGCAAGATCCCGGCATTTGGCAGTTTTTCAGACTCACCAGTTTGTTAATCGCCACCATTGTCTATTTTTATTCGGGTCAAAGTTTTGTTAACAATGCCCTTCGTGATATTAAAAACCGTCATCTTGGTATGGATGTGCCGGTGGCGTTGTCGATCAGCATTGCTTATTTTGTCAGCGTCTATATAAGTATGTTTGCTGAGGGCCATGTCTACTTTGACTCAATGGCAATGTTTATCTTCTTTTTGCTACTGGGACGCTTTGTGGAGTCGGCTGTTAAGCATAAGGGCATGGATGTGCGTTCCGCCTTAAATGCACTGATACCGGTCAGTGCTTTGCGTGTCGGTCATCAACAAACGCAGGAAATTCCCATTGATCAGGTCAAAAAAGGCGATCATCTGTTAGTTAAAGCACAGCAGGTGGTACCTTGTGACGGGGAAATAATCGAAGGCCAAGGTCGTTTTGATGAATCTTTACTCACCGGTGAATCGACACCCGTGAAGAAGTCCATCGGTGATACGGTATATGCCGGTTCCAGGGTGCTTCATGATCAGGTCCTGATCCAAACCACTGTTAATAATCGTCATACCTTTTTAGCGAGGTTGGCAGATTTAATGGAGCTGGCCCAAAGTAAAAAACCGAAAACCTTGCAAACTGTGGATCGTATCGCAGGATATTTTGTTGCCGTGGTACTTGTATTGGCAGTTGTCACCGGTCTCTGGTACATGAATCATGCACCTGATTTGGTGTTGCCTGTGGTTTTATCGGTGCTCATAGCCACCTGTCCATGCGCCTTGTCTTTGGCCACACCAACAGCACTGACTGCCAGTGGAATTAAGCTTTTACAACAAGGAGTGCTGGTCAATAACACGGAAGCGATGGCACAATTGAACCGCTGTCGTTACTGGTTTTTTGACAAAACCGGCACCTTAACAGAAGACCAGCTGACAGTGGCTTCTATGCAATGTGTGGAAACAGTTGATAACCCTGAGGCTATCGCAGCCGGGTTGCAACGTATCAGTAATCATCCGCTGGCCAGTGCCTTTCGACATCACAAAGCGGTCACGGTTACAGATGCCCGGGAATTTTCAGGACGGGGTGTCGAAGGTGTCTTTAATGGTCAAACCTGGCGTATGGGCAGTGCCCGGTGGTTACAGTCATTGGGCGTGGATCTGGTCGATAGGGATGAAATACCGGCCACCGATTCCGTGGTTTATCTGGCGTGTGAGAATAAACTCAAAGCCATCTTTTCATTACAGGTAAAAAGCCGTAAAGGGGCCAATGACTTGATTCAATGGCTTTTCGGTGAAGGCAAGCATCTGGCCATAATCAGCGGTGATGATAAGCACACCGTGGCTGCCTGGGCCGAGAAGCTGGGTATTGATGATTATCAGGGTCAAATGCAGGCAGAAGATAAAATTGCCGCCATAGAAGTTCGCCAACAGCAAGGCCAACCCTGTGTTATGGTGGGTGACGGTGTTAATGATGCACCGGTGTTGTCACAAGCCGATGTCTCTATCAGTTTAAAGCAAGGTGCTCATCTGGCACATTCAGCCTCTGATTTAATTATTTTGGGTCGTTCCCTATTGCCGATTAAACAAGCGGTTGCCACCGCTGAAAAATCACAAGCCATTATCAAGCAAAACTTATTTTGGGCGCTGCTGTATAATGGTTCAATCACGCCGGTGGCGATGATGGGTTTATTGGCGCCGTGGATGGCGGCCATTGGTATGTCACTGAGTTCTTTGTTGGTGGTGTTAAACTCAAGACGTATTTTATGAGGTGAGCGGTGAATATGATTTTTGTTTTGGTGTTGTTGTCATTATTGCTGGTGATTGCGGCGGTGTGGGCGATTCACTGGGCCATCAACAAAAATCAGTTTGATGATTTAGACTCACCGGCTTATTCTATTTTGGAAGATGATACGCCGGCGGACCGGTACCAGAGACGTCAGGAACAGTCTGCTGCCGGACAAAACCCGGGCAAAGCTCAATCCAATCAAAAACAGGATGATGCCCGGTAATTAATTGATGGCCTTTATGACCCCATTACTTATCGGCTTTTTTTCCGGCTTTCACTGCATTGCCATGTGTGGCGGTTTGTGCGCTGCATTATGTCACAAACAGAACAATCGGCAGGTTCTGATTACTAATTTTGGCCGTGTAATCACGTACACGTTGTTGGGAGCGTTGTTTGCCGGTTTGGTTCAGGGTGCCAGTTTATCGATACCGATGGTCGCCTGGGG
>CAZWVE010000170.1:0-4179 GCA_964636925.1 uncultured Marinicella sp. | reverse complement strand
CGACAGCAATCCGGTGATCAATAGTGCCCATAATAAAATTCGCCAGCGCTCCCGGCGACTGTATAAAGGCGCAAATTGGGACTGTTGTTCCGGCATCAATTAAAACACCCAGGCAATCATCAACCAGAAGATTAAATAAAATAGAAAGAACCCAGCCAACATATATTGCAGTTCGCCTAACAAACCGTCACCGGCGGCCACGGCAAAGATAATCAATAAAATGGCGGTCACGAAGAAGGCAATAATGGCGGCATCTTTTAATCCCAAACCCGGTGCCATGGCAGCCGCCAATGACGGCAACATCAATAAACCGGCAATCACCACCAAACTGACAATAGCCAGCAAAGCCAGAGCAATTTTACGGGATTCGTTTTTTTGCTTTTGATCCGTTTCTCCCACCATGATTACTTCTCCGCGGTTTTGTGCTTGACCAGTTCACGCACGCGATTGGGTTCGGGCATACCGGTGGCCACCACTTCGGGATTATCACCGGCAGTGAAAATTTCTATCTTTCCGACGCCGAATAGGCGGTTAAAAAAGCTTTGCGACACCCGAATGGTGCGAATACTGTCGATGTTAATCTCTGAATGTTCTTTACTGAGTAAGCCTTTTTCCAGCACGATGTCGTGTTCGGTGACGGTGAGTTTTAAGGCTTTGGTTTTTAAATACCACACCAATAGAATAATGATGCCAAGGCCAAAAGCCGCAATCAATATCACTGAAGCAATAAAGCCTAAGGGATTATTTTTAAACATCACCGGATTTTCTGAGTACAGAACACGCATGGATATATCCACATAAAAGAAATTATTTTAGCATTTCACTGCCATGAAACCAACGTGTCCAAAGTCATAGACTATCTTCTTGGCACATAGGCTAAATTTTTATGCCAAAAATCAATGACATAGTTGATGCGTGGTCGCATCAGCTCCCGATAGGTCGGCAGCTCACTTAAATGCACCCAGCGACACTCGATAATACCTTCTTCGATTTGTGGTGATAAATCATCATCCCGTCCCTGATAATGCATACTGTACCAATGGGTTTTCTTTAAATATTCCACGTTCTGGTGAGTGGTGGTGTGCCAGGTGCTGACCAGTTTACCTCTGATCATCAGCTTATCCAGTAATAAACCGGTTTCTTCACTGACTTCACGACGGGCACAAAATTCGGTGGACTGATCTGTTTCCAAACGACCTTTGGCCATATCCCATTTACCGCGTTTGAACATCAGTAAAATATGCTGATCATCATTACAGACCAGGCCGCCGGCGGATTCAATAATCGGTTTGTTGATGGTATCGGCTAAGTTATGGGGCATTGTTTTCATCCTCAATTTTCTGTTGTCTTTTGCGGGCTTTAAGCACTGCGTATTGGCGGAAGGTCAGGTTAGAAAACTTAACCCCGTCCAATTTAACAGCATAGGTTTTTTTGCTCTCTTCACCACTCAGGGGCACAAAACTGCCATCGCCTAATAATTGCACCAGGTATAGCATGGCAGTTAATCGCGTGGCTCTTTTTTCATCGGCATTGATAACCACCCAGGGCGAACGGCGTGAGGAGGTGTGATTAAACATCTGTTCTTTAAAATGGGTAAAGGTCTCCCATCGTTCTCTGGCATGTAAATCATTTTCGGAAAATTTCCAGAACGTGAGCGGATCGCTTAAGCGATCCTCAAAACGATACAACTGGCTGTCACTGGTGATGGATAAATAAAATTTAACCAGAATCAAACCATTTTCCTGTTGTTTATGCTCCCAGTCGAGCACCTTATTCATAAAATATTTGTATTGCGCCTCGTTACAATAACCCATGGTCGGCTCGATCAAAGCCCGGTTGTACCAGGAGCGGTCAAAAAAAGCGATTTCACCGGGTTTCGGCAGTTCGCGTTCATAGCGACGAAACCAGTATTTTTTGTCCACCGCATTGGGAATCCCGAGGGCAACAATTTTATAATTCCGCGGCATCAGATTTTCCACAAAGCGTTTAATGGTGGAGCCCTTTCCAGCGGCATCGCGCCCCTCAAAGACAACCGCCATGCGTTGTTGGTTTTTGACTACGTGCTGCTGAATTTTTAATAACTCAACCTGTAAGCGGCGTTTTTCAACATGGTAGCTTTCTTTGTCGATACCCGCATAGGGCGTCTCAATTTTTTTAACGTCTTTCATGCACCGCAGCGTTTAATGACTATGGGTCTTGGTTTCAGTGAGGCCGCGATACAATTGCTTGACCATACGTTCAGTGGTAATAAAACCCCAATGCCATTGATCATGATAATCTGCCAAAGGGTTCTCCGCTAAAACTGCCGCTTCATCCATGCCTTGATCAATCAGTCTTTGTACTTTGTTACGGCTATCGAGCAACATATCAAGCGCTGCTTCTAAGGCTTTTTTATCTGCCAACTCGCCATGTCCCGGAATAATTTTTGTGCCATTGTCAGCCATATCTTTAATGGTTTTCAGTGCATCAATCAAACCGTCTACAGAGCCGCCCGAGTCTATGTCAATAAACGGGAATCGACCATTAAAAAACACATCACCGGCATGGATGACATTGGCTTCAGTGAAATAAATGATTGAATCACCATCAGTATGGGCATGTGGCACATGAAAAACCCGCATCGGTTGTTCATTAAAATAAAGATGAATGGCTTCCTGAAAAGTTATCACCGGCAAGGTGTTTTTCGGTGCCGGCTGCATCACATCTTCTGTTTTAATGCCTTTTTTAATGAGACGCTTGCGGACATTATCATGGGCAATAATGTGCGCGCCGGCATCACTGACCGCGGCATTATTACCGGTGTGGTCACCATGTAAATGGGTGTTTAAAACATAATTAATGGGACGCTCAGTGACCGCTTTTATTGAGTCTTGCATCTTGTCTAAAAATTGCGGCATCGAGTCATCAATTAAAACCACCGCTTCATCACCCACTAATAGGCCTAAATTGCCACCGGTAAAACCGTTTTCACCGGATAACATATAAATGCCTTTCGCCACTTCGGTGGTTTTAAAATCAATGACCGGTTCACTTTCGGGTTCTTGTGCTAACGCCAAACCACCGGTCAACACAAATACAAATACAGCTAATTTGAATGTTTTCATGGGCTATTATCTTCTCTTAAATTGTTCTTGATTATAATATAGACGTGTGAAATAAACCTAAATTTACGGTGTGCCTGAGCCCGAAACCAGTTTTAGCCCGACGATTCCGGTGATAATGAGCATCAGACTTATGAGCCGTAATAACTCCCGGGATTCATCAAACAAAAGCATACCCACCACAGCCACACCCACGGCGCCAATTCCGGTCCACACCGCATAGGCAGTACCAATTGGAATGTCCTTCATGGCCAAAGCCAATAACCAGACACTGGCGACCATGGCCATCACGGTAATTACCGAAGGCATCGGTTTTGAAAAACCTTCGGTGTATTTCAGACCCACGGCCCAAACACACTCAAATAATCCAGCCACCAATAGATAGAACCAAGCCATATATAATCTCAACCAAGCAATAAAATTCCAATAAATGATACTGTATTTTTTTAGATTTTATCCATCGTGTTTAGAATATTTTTTCATGAGGATGACATGATATAATCACTGAAAGCTTTCAAAGAACTTTTACCATGTCCGAAACAGTCATACTGGCCTGTCCACAATGCGGTGCCAAAAATCGATTGCCAACCAGCAAACTCAATCACAAACCCAAATGCGGAAGCTGTCATCAATCACTGAACGTGGGAGAACCCAGTGAACTGAGTTATCAATTTCTACACAAATTTATAAACAACAACGACGCCTTAGTGGTTATCGACTTTTGGGCTTCTTGGTGCCAGCCGTGCCTGATGATGGCACCCAATTTTTATCACGCTGCTCAAAAATTACCCACGGTGCGTTTTGCTAAAATTCAAACTGATCAGCACGAACAAGCTGCCGCAGAACATGGCATTCGCAGCCTGCCAACACTGGTGGCCTTCAAAAATGGCCATGAGTTGGATCGCCTTTCCGGATTAAGAACGGCCGCTGATATTATTCATTGGGTGAAGTCACTGATTTAAACTCAGAAAACCACCCAGAATTGCATGTTAATGGATCGGCTGAATATCTAACATAGCCTTGATTTCCTCCAAGGTTTCAGGTTCAGGCTGAGGTGAACGTTCAAAGCCAGCGCCAT
>CAZWVE010000169.1:0-4206 GCA_964636925.1 uncultured Marinicella sp. | reverse complement strand
CCATAAAACCCCTGGCAGAGGTCTTATCTGCGTATCCTGCCGGTCTTTATTTTGAACCCACTGCAAAACAGTTTATTCATGATATTCCGGACAGTTTACAACAACAATCTGCCATCTATATCGGGCCAGAGGGCGGTTTTTCTCCCACCGAGCTAAACCGATTTGAACAACAGGATTATGTGGGCATTAAAATGGGCGATCGTGTGCTAAGAACAGAAACCATGGCGCCGGTGGTACTCAGCGCCATGCACACCTTATATGGAGATTTTAAGCCCAACAGTTAGCGCCGGGATGGTGTTTAGTTAAGCCGGCTCGCCGGTTAAGCTAATTAACTGTGTTTCCAAATAATTCATATTCGGAATATCGGCCATCTCTTCTTCTATCGACACCAAAGAGGCGATGGCATGGTGATTAACGTCTTTTTCTTCGTGTAATTGAATATCACCCCGGGACACCAGTCGTAATTTAGGGACTCCCCGTGATAACACTGCAAAATAGGGTAGATCTTCAGGATGATTAATGCACTTTAACACGGCAATGTTATCGGTACTGGCTAAGGTAGGGGACTCTTCATTCTGATAACCGGTCAACAAACCAAAATCGATTAAAGGAATGTCCCAACCACGCCAGGAAACGGTGCCTAACACCCAATCTTCTTTGGCCTCACTGTCATCAATGCTGCGCATGGCCATAACTTCCGCCACCATAGCATTCGGTAAAAGTAGTTTTCTGTCTGTTTCTATCGGTATTAATACCGCACGTATGTCGTTGGCCATGTAATCACCTATGTAAATCGTTCTTTAATAAACTGTGCCATTTCAACCGGGGTACCGTCAAAGCGAGACATTTTCCTGCTCCGCACTTCCTCAGAAATGGATGACACCACACTGCTTTCGGCGCTTTGGGTAATGATTGTACCACCATTATCAAAAACATTGGTGGCACCAATGACCCCATCAGAAGCCATACCACTAAAAACCGCTAAATTAACTGATTTTATTTGATCAATTAAATCCGCACAAACATCATCAATACATGGTGTTGCTGCTCGATGCGGACTGACATCTTTAACGGCCAGGCGACCATCGGACTGAAACACAATACTTTCATCCACCGGTATCAATAAGGCTTCTCCGGCCTGAACGGCTAAACCTGATGACGCCAATTTAACCGGAATTTGTCCATTTTTTTCTAATTGCTTGGCCATCATGCCGACAAACTCACTGTCCATATGCTGCACAATAATGAACAAAACGGGTTCATCACCCTCAAATTCCGACAAAAACCGAACAATGGCTTCCGGTCCCCCTATGGAAGCCGCCAAAATCCACACCTGTTCAATCCCCAGTGCTTTTAAATCCAGTTCATTTTGATCAATATCTGCTTTTAAGGCCGGTAATAAATCGTGTTTGGCATCGATTTTATGCAAAATATGTCGCAGCCAACGATTCTTATTCCAACCAACCAGATCATTGCTCACCTGGGTATCATTGAATACGATGTTAACACCGGCATCGGTTAAATCATGAACCATCGGCTCAATATTAAAATCATCATCACCGAGGTTAATGACATAATTAGGAATGTCATGATCAACCGTGAAATCAGCCGCATCAACCGCCACCACATGATAACCATTGGCTTTGAGTTGATCCGCTAAGTACAAGGCTGAGGGTTGGGGCTCACCGACATGTATAAGCCCTATTTTATTGGCCTCAGACATCTTCCAAATTCAGTAACTCTTTAATGTTTTCCAATAATTCCAGTTCTTGATACGGTTTACCCAGATAACGATCCACACCAATGGCTTTGGCGCGGTCCTTATGTTTTTGACCGGTTCGAGAGGTAATCATGATAATTGGAATATCTTTAAATTTATCGGATTGCTTCATGGTGGTGGCTAATTCATAACCATCCATGCGGGGCATTTCGATATCTAACAGCATTAAATCCGGCACCTGTTCTTGTAACTTATTTAGGGCATCCAGCCCATCTTTGGCTGTCATCACCTCAAAATCATTACGGGTAAGTATACGTTCACCGGCACGTCGCATGGTGATTGAATCATCAACAACCATAATGGTGGTAACGTCTTCTTCTTCCTGGGTTTCCTGAATATCAATACCTTCTGCTTTTAAGCGCTCAAGTTTCTGCAAATAATCACGCTGCATCGGGATAATATCCAAAATCAATACCACCGCACCGTCACCCAGAATGGTGGCACCGAAAATACCCGGTACCGAAGCCACTTGAATTCCCACGGATTTAACCACGATTTCACGGCCACCAAAGGTTTGATCAACCCGTAAGGCAACGCCCTGGTCACCGGACTTAATCATTACCAGCGGCACCTGATCGCCCTCGGCCATAATATCCGAATCAACATTCAGGAGTTTGTTCAATTCCTGAATTTGATATTGTTCTCCGGCGTAATCATAATTGAGATCATTGTTCTCAATACGGCGTTTAAACTCATCCACCGTCATGCGCACCAAACCCTCAACACCGGAAGCCGGTATGGCATAGCGATGATCAGCCACTTGTACGATTAAGGCCTGGGTTAGTGCCAGGGTGTACGGTAAGCGAATGGTAAACAAGGAACCCTGGCCAGGGGTTGAACTGATTTCTAAACTACCACCCAAACGTTTAATTTCATTATTAACAACATCCATACCAACGCCACGCCCGGCTAATTTTGTGACGGTATCGGCCGCGGATAATCCACTGTGGGTAATCAGTTGCGCGATGTCATTATCGCTGTAGGATTCGCCTTCTTCAATCAAACCTCTTTTCAGGGCTTTGGCACGAACCGCATCCACATCAATACCGGCACCATCGTCTTGAACCGTGATTACCACCTCTGTGGCTTCCCGCGAGATATCAATCTCGATTTCACCTTGTTTTGGCTTGTTGACTGCAGCCCGATCCTTCTCCAGACCGTGAACAACGGCATTTCGAATCATATGCTCTAACGGCGCCTGAATTCCTTCTAACACTGTTTTATCCATTTCACCTTCAGAACCGTGAATAACCAATGTGGCATTTTTGCCCAGTTCTTGAGAGGCGGTTCGCAGTACCCGACGTAAACGTGGCACCAGGGAATTAAAGGTCACCAATCGGGTTTCCATCAAACCTTCTTGTAATTCCGTATTAACCCGTGATTGCTGAATCAATAAGGTTTCAGAGGACCGTACCGACTCTTTTAAATAGTTCTGAATATTGGTTAAGTCCGAAACAGACTCTGATAATGACCTGGACAATTGTTGAATGGTGGAAAACTGATCCAGCTCCAGCGGATCAAAGTCTTCTTCCAACTCCTCGTCCTGTAATTGGTAATTGGAAATAATTTGTGCTTCCGTCTCGTGCTCTAAGTCACGCAACTGACGTCGTACCCGTTCGACCGTATTTTCCAACTCGTCAATATTCAAGCGCAATTCTGCCGATTGTTGCTCCATACGGGAACGATAAATACTTACCTCACCGGCAAAATTCACCAGTTTGTCGAGCAATTCAGAATTTACTTTTATCTGACCGCCGGACAACACATTCGATTTTCTGGACGACCTTTGCGTGACATCGGCTTTATCTGTATCAGGACCTGTGCTCGTGTCAGCCTCTTCTTCAAGTCGGTTTAACGGGTCAAAGAAACTTTGATCCAATTCAGACTCTTCTTTTATCTCTTCACCGGCAGAGGTCAATAAGGCCTCAATACGATCAGTCGCTTCATCAATGGCGGTCAGTTGACCATAGTCCTGAGAACCGATCATGGCGTGCAATTGATCCATGGTGCTGGATATAACCTGGAACTGTTGCGAATCAACTTCGGACTGTTTACCGGCAATGGTTTCCAACAATGATTCCAACTGGTGGGATAAATCACCAATTTGATTTAAACCCGCCATCCTGGCACCACCTTTTAAGGTATGCAAATCCCGTTGCAGTGCCTGCACAGTAGCCAAATTATCGGGTTTATCTTCTAATTCGGCCATCAAGTGCTCAGCCCGATCAAAAATTTCGGCCGCTTCTTCAGAAAAAATCTCCAACAGCTCTTCGTCAACTTCCACCTCATAGGCCTGCGCAAGGGCGGCTTCTTTGGCTTCTTCTGCTTCAGCTTCCTGAGCTTCAGCTTCCTGAGTTTCAGCTTCGTCAGTTTCCGCTTCGTCAGTTTCCGCTTCGTCAGTTTCCGCTTCGTCAGTTTCTGCTTCG
>CAZWVE010000168.1:0-4230 GCA_964636925.1 uncultured Marinicella sp. | reverse complement strand
GAAGAATATACAGGTCCGGTATCCTGTCAACAGAATTTTCATATTGCAGTTTCTGATGGTGGCTGGAACGGTGGCTTTTCGAGCCCATCTGATTTTAACAAAGATCATAATAGTTTAACGGCTTTGCCTGGTGACACTGGCCCATTCGGAGATGGAGCAGGACGTCTTTATGGTGGCTATGATGGTACTGGTGAACAGAAGATTTTTCATCATGATTATAATAATAATCTTGCTGATATCGCTTTCCATTATTGGGTTAATGACTTAATGCCTGATATGCATAATAATGTGAAACGTTATAAAAAGGACTACACAAATGCCAGCGGTGCTGGAATTACTTTTACCGGTACGGATGAATGGGAAAGCGATGAGTTTGTCTGGAACCCGAAAAATAATCCGGCTTACTGGCAGCATGTTGTAACCTATAATGTGGGTATGGGATTGGAGGCCTCTTTAGTGGTTGATCATATGAAGGGCGAGGAAAGCTGCTCAAATTCAACCAGTGCTGATTCCAAACAGGCCATTTATGAGGGGTTAAGGACGGGTGACTGTGAATGGCCGCCATCCAACAATGAAGACACCACTCGAATTGATGATGTTTGGCATTCTTCCATTAATAGCCGAGGTGAGTTTTTTGGTGCTAATAATCCTGACGCCCTGATTAGGGCTCTGAATAATGTAGTGAATGATATTCTGGAACGTTTATCACGGGGTAGTACCTCCACCGTTTCATCTGGTGTTATTACCAATGAAACCATGGCTTTTTCACCTGGTTTTGATTCATCCGACTGGTCGGGTAATTTAATAGCTCGAGAGGTTGATGAAAGTGGTGAGTTTGGCGCCATTTTATGGGATGCGGCTTGTGTCTTGACGGGTGATTTTTGTAGTGCTTCTGGTAGCAATGTTAGTAAACAGTTAATCCGTAATATATATACTTATGATAAGACCTTAGGATTAACTCCTTTTGATACCAGTATGGGTTCCATGCTTAAAACTGAGCTAAGTACCCGGGCCGCTGATTTAATATCCCGGACTGGTGTTACAGTGAATGATCTGATTAACTATGTTAGGGGTGATCAGGGTAAGGAGATTGCCAGAGGCGGAACTTTACGTAACCGCAGTAGTATATTGGCAGACATTATACACGGCAGTCCAGCGGTTGTACGGGGGCCCAGTGAGTTTTATGATGATACCCGTTGGCCAGCTGGATCACCGGAAGCATCGAACCCTTATGTGGACTTTCAGGCAGCGCATTTAAATCGTAGTAATGTTATGTATGTGGGTTCCAACAGTGGTATGTTGCATGCATTTGATGCCAGCTCAAAAACTTCGACAGAGGAGTTATGGGCCTATATGCCAAGTAAGGCCTTTAACCAGATTCACCGTTTTCCTGATCCGCAGTTTACACACTGGTCTTATGTGGATAATACGCCGGTAACCGGGGATGCTTTTTTTAATGGCAGTTGGCACACCACTCTTGTGAGCGGTATGCGTTATGGAGGCCAGGCTTATTTTGCATTGGATGTAACCAATGCCGGTTCAAATACACCTGATGTACTGTGGGAGTTTACGGATGAAGATGATCCTGACATGGGGTTTACTTATGGTCAAGCCACCATTGCCCGAATCAGCAGCACCGGGGAATGGGTGGCCTTGTTGCCCAATGGTTATAATAACAGCCAGCCATTTAGTGAGAATTTGTCCGATTTGGATGATAATCATGTATCCGCTTCGGGTCATGCGGTTTTATATGTGGTACGCCTGAGTGATGGTCAATTATTGGCGAAACTGGATACCGGTGTTGGTTCCGTTGATACACCGAACGGTATGTCAACCGCAGTAGCAGTGGATTCACAGTTCGCGCCAGGTGGGGTTGATATTGGTGCTGATTTTGCCTATGCCGGTGATTTATACGGTAATTTGTGGCGATTCGATTTTAGTAGTTCCAACCCAGCAGATTGGGAATCGTCAATACAACGTATTATTAAAGCTGACAATAATCTGTATCGGCCTATTACACAACAGCCGCGTGTGGTTAAATTACCTGCTGGTGTACAATCGAGAGAAAGAGATGTAATGGTTATTTTTGGCACAGGTAAGTATATTGAGCTAAAGGATCGTTCAATTGAATTGCCAGATGATCAGTATTTGGTAGGGGTTATTGATGGCCTGGGTTCAGGAAAATCTGATATAAGTATTAGTAACAGTGGGTTTGTGGGCCAGTCTTTTTCTTCTGTTGGCCTTAATGCCAGAAATCTAACTGCGAATGATGTAGATTTAGCGAATCCGGGTGTTTATGGCTGGAAAGTCATGTTACCGGATACTGGTGAGCGTTTGGCTAATCCGTTAAGTTTACTGGGCAATAAACTTGTGGTGGCAGCGACGGTAGTGACCGCCGGAAATGACCCCTGTGCACCGGGCGGACGTAGCTGGATTTCTGCAGTGGATCCCTACACAGGAGGCACTTCACTGGAAATAGGTCGGGCATTTACTCAGTTGGGGTTGGTACGAGAAGTAGACAGCTTGTTGATTAATGATTTAATTGTTGGCAGACCTCCCATACTTGAGTCACCGGGCTTGCAGAAAATTATTATTGAGGGGGCCGATGATGTTCAAGTGGTTGATATCCAGAGCTATACCTGGCGCCGTCGCAACTGGACAAATTTGCTAACTGAATAAAGGTGAAACCATGAATAATAAAATTAACATATTTCAATTAATCGCATGGATGTTGCTACCATTCTCTGTATTTGCTGAAGATACGACATTTTTTCAATTACAGAAAGCCTCCCTGACTGAATTAAATCGTAGCACATCAATGCTTTATTTTAATAACAGGACTTATATTTACAAGCCTGATAAAGCGGTCAGTATTTATCGGAGTGTAGATAACTTGGAGTCCATTGATATAGGAGATTTAAATCCGGATACGGAGTATTATTTTGAAATTCTTTTTGAGGAAACAAAAACGGCGACAGGCTATCATGATAAGCCCATTGCTGTGATTTTTATTGCTGATGAGAAACCACCGGAATAAGCCATGAAAAACAAGATAAAAGGTTTTAGTTTAATCGAGTTATTGGTGGTGATTGCGATTGTGGCCATGCTGGCAGCGTATGCCATTCCTAATTACCGTGATTATGTGATACGCAGTAAGCGGGCTGAGGCGCAGAATCGGATACTGGAAATTGCCGGGATGTTCGAAAAATATTATGCCAATACCAATCGTTATCCAGCTGGCCTAACCGGCGGTGGTAACAATCTCGATTTGGATTCTGGTTATCTGACCTGGGAAAACTACCAAATAACGGCTGCCACCGGAGGCGGCTGGACCCTAACGGCTACGGCCATCGGCGGCCAGGCCCAAGATAGCGAATGTCCAACCATTAACTACAATAATTTAGGTCAGAAAACACCGCTTAACTGTTGGCAGTAAATGAGGTAGTCTGCTGTGAGGGCGGTTTAATACCGCCCTTCTTTTAAGATGCGTTGTTTTTGGCGGTTCCAATCTTTTTCTTTGCTGGCGGCACGCTTGTCATGTAACTTTTTCCCTTGTGCCAGGATGAGTTTTAATTTCACTTTACCTTTTTTCCAGTAGAGACTTCTGGCCACCAGTGTCAGGCCTTTGCGTTCCACCGCACCAATCAAATGATCAATTTCGTGTTTATGCAGCAATAATTTTTTCAGGCGGTTGCTGTCGGGTTCAATATGTGTGGACGCCGTATCCAAGGGTGTTATATGACAGTTGGTTAAAAAAACTTCTCCTTGCTTGATATACACATAGCTTTCGGCCAGGTTGACTTTTCCGGCTCGAATGGCTTTGACTTCCCATCCCTGCAGTTCCAGGCCGGCTTCAAATTCCTCAATAAAATGATATTCATACGAGGCTTTTTTATTGACGATAATGGTGTTACTGCTTTTCTTTGCTTTGGCCATAAATTAAATACTCTGCTGTCATGTTCCTGTTAAAATACCGCGTTTGATGATAAATATTAACCGCTTGAGATGATTTCAAGGCAATGACTGAAATTATTAAATCTGCTATTGTACCGTACACTGCACATGATATGCGGCAGTTAGTGAATAATGTCCCGGCTTATCCGGAGTTTTTAAAGTGGTGCGAGCACGGCTATATTCTCGATACCTTCGCCAGTGGTTATGAAGCCGGTATGCAGGTTAAAATTAAAGGTGTTCGGGTCGAATTTAGTACGGTCAACACTTTGATTGATG
>CAZWVE010000167.1:0-4278 GCA_964636925.1 uncultured Marinicella sp. | reverse complement strand
TCTTTAATAAATGACTTATTTCAAAGTCAAACTGTTTAATTTACTTATCTTACAATGTTTTGCTTTCGCAAAACGCGTTCGGCATAAAAAAGAGAGATGTTTCTGGGTTTTTTCATGACCGATTCGGCATTCGGGCCATTTAAGCCGTTTTCCGTTAAGGCGGCTATTTTAGTCATATTACAGCTAAATGCAACCGCAAATTTTAAGGATTACTGATTGCCGATATTGTCGTCACTGACGTCTGTTTCGATACCCTGGTCACCATTTTGGCTCAACTGTTCATTTTTTATGCGTTCATAAATTTCTTCACGATGAACCGCAATTTCTTTCGGGGCATTGATACCGATACGTACCTGATTGCCCTTAATGCCCAGTACAGTGACTGTGACATCGTCCCCTATCATTAATGTTTCACCAACTCGTCTGGTTAAAATTAACATTTATTTCTCCGTTTTACCTTATTTAAGCACTCTCGGGAAGCACCTGTCCAAAATTTATAATATAGGCTTTTTGCCCTTTTATTTTTTAGCTACTGATTAGACAATATTTAGCGATCAATTTGAAGTCCTTATTTGAGTTTTTTTAGATGGTCACCGGATAACCGTTTTAACTCAGGAGTTTTTTAATTGATCGCTAACCACGTCTTCAATGGCTTGTTTTAACGCGGCCAAATCTGCCTGACCACCGCCTTGGGCAAAATCAGGCCGACCACCTCCCCGACCACCAATCTCACTTAATATTGCTTTCACCAGATCGCCGGCACGGTATTCTTTAATGAGGTCTTTGGTGACACCGACCAGCAACTGTACTTTGCCCGATTCATGCAAGCCGAAAATAACCACACCCCTGGTGTACTTACTTTTAAAACCGTCAATGCCATCGCGCAAAGCACCGGTATCAGCCGACTCAAAAACATGGGTTAACACATTGATATCACCCACTTTTTGAGTGTTTTGCAGCACATCACTGACGGTATCACCGGTTTGTTGTTTTTGTATTTGCTGGATGGTTTGCTGGAGCTGTTTGTTCTGTTTCACCAGATTGTCAACCTGAGTCACAATCTGATCTGGTTTGGATTTGATTAATCTGGCGACATCGCTAATCATTTGTTGCTGTTGTTGCACCCAGGCCACGGCTGCGTCACCGGTTATCGCCTCGATACGACGAATTCCCGAAGCCACTGCGGTTTCCTGGATGATCTTAAATAAGCCAATATCACCGGTGGCCTGTACATGAGTGCCACCGCATAATTCCACGGAATAACCACCAAAGTCCATGACCCGGACATGATCGCCGTATTTCTCACCAAACAAGGCCACGGCACCATAACTAATGGCATCATCATAGGCCATATGTTGCTCTTGCGCCGGCAGGTTATCCCGAATGGCTTTGTTAACTAAACGCTCAATAGTTTGTATCTGCGTTTGATTCAAGGCGTTTTCATGGGAAAAATCAAAGCGTAATTTTTCAGCATTTACCAGGGAGCCTTTTTGCTGCACATGCTCACCCAACTCAGCACGCAAAACTTTATGCAATAAATGGGTGGCTGAATGATTAAGTATAACTTTATGGCGATGCTTTTGATCCACCTGCGCTTCGACAATTGTACCTTGTTTTAAACCGCCTGCCGTCACTTCCACAGCATGGATGTGATATTGGCCTGCGGCTTTTTGGGTGTCATTGACCCGCGCCTTACCGACATCACTAACCAGATTACCAATATCACCCACCTGACCACCGGATTCGGCATAAAAAGGGGTTCGGTTAAGCACCACCCAACCCTGCTCTCCGGCTTTGAGGTAATCACATTGCTGGCCCGATTGATTGGTAATCAGTATAATTTCACCCCGGTCTTCAAAGCGGTCATAACCACTGAAGTGGGTGGGCGTCAGGGTTTCAATCAAATCTGCAGGAATTTGATGTTGCTGATCAAATTGTTTATGGGCTCGGGAACGCTTTTTTTGGTCTTCCATACAACGATTAAAACCAACCACGTCAACACTGCGATTATGTTCTCGGGCCAGATCTTCGGTTAAATCCAGCGGAAAACCAAAGGTATCATACAGTTTAAAGGCCAATTCGCCCGGCACAGACGCTCCCTCAGTCAAATCAGCGGTGGCTTTATTAAACTCCTGCATACCTGTGTCCAGGGTTTCGGCAAATTGTTGTTCTTCTTTTTTCAGTTGTTTTTCAATTAATTCACGATGCGCAATCAGTTCCGGATAGTCTTCACCCATTTCATCGATAAGTGGCTGAACCATGCGATAGAAAAAAATATTATCAGCACCCAATTTATGACCATGGCGTGCGGCCCGGCGTATAATTCTGCGCAATACATAGCCGCGACCTTCATTGGACGGCAGAACACCATCGGCAATCAAAAAAGCGCAGGTTCTGATATGATCCGCGATAACCTTTAAAGAGGGTGGTGTGAGATCCTCACACCCTGTAATGTCTGCCGCAGCCTGAATTAATCCCTGAAACAGATCGATATCGTAATTATTGTGCTTGCCTTGCAATATCGCAGCAATTCGCTCCAATCCCATACCGGTATCAACGCTGGGCTTGGGCAGTGGCACCAGTTCGCCGTCCGCCTGACGATCAAACTGCATAAACACCAGGTTCCAGATTTCAATAAAGCGGTCACCGTCTTCTTCCGGTGAACCCGGTGGCCCGCCAGGGACATCCGGACCATGATCATAAAATATTTCAGTACAGGGCCCACAAGGACCGGTGTCACCCATTTGCCAAAAATTATCTTTGGCACCAATTCGTAAAATCCGATCCATGGGCAGACCAATGACTTCATGCCAAATTTGTTCCGCTTCGTCATCCTCTTCAAAAACTGTCACCAACAATTTCTCTTCCGGTAAATTAAGTTCATTGGTTAAAAAATCCCAACTCAGTTCAATGGCCTTACGTTTAAAGTAATCACCAAAACTAAAATTACCCAGCATTTCAAAAAAAGTATGATGGCGCGCAGTATAGCCGACCTGATCAAGGTCATTGTGCTTGCCACCGGCCCGGACACAACGCTGAGAGCTTACGGCACGCACATAATCTCTTTTTTCAGCACCCAAAAAAACATCTTTAAACTGCACCATGCCGGCATTGACAAACAACAGAGTCGGATCATTGGCCGGGATTAATGAACTGCTTTTCACCACTTTATGATCGTGGCTTTTAAAATAATCAAGAAATCGTGATCGTATTTTTCGGGTTGATAGCATGGTGGTTTTGATTAAAAAATTAAGAAAGAAATTTTAGGGTTTAGATGCCCATTATACAAGACTTCAGGGCGATATAATTATCAGCGCTTAAGCTTATCTTGTTCAAAGCGCATAACATCTTCAGCGGTATCAATGCCATGCGGCATATCACACACTGCTTGAGCCACCACAATTTGCTCACCGGCCGCCAAAGCACGCAGTTGCTCCAAGGACTCACATTGTTCAATGTCCGCCGCTTTAAGCTGACTGAACTTGTGCAAAAAAGCCACCTTATAAACATACAGGCCAATATGGCGTTTAAAAACCATATCTTCAGGTAAGCGCTTGGCTTGCTGATTAAAGTGCTGTTGTGACCAGGGAATGGGTGCACGACTAAAATATAAGGCCTGATGCCGGTCATTGGTCACTACTTTCACCACATTGGGATTAAACAAACTGTCCAGGTCAGTGATGGGTTGATATAAGGTGCCGATGGCTGCGTGCGGTGACTGTTGAATCAGGTTGAGCACTTGTTCCACATTGGCTCGGGGGATATTCGGTTCATCACCTTGATAGTTCAGCACCCAGGTCTCTGATGACCAGTTTTTTATGGCGGCACATTCGGCAATACGATCGGTACCGGTTAAATGACTGTCCGCAGTCATAACCACATCATAGCCTGCAGCCTGGACACAATCAAAAATACGGACGTCATCGGTGGCCACGGTTACTTCTTTGGCACCCAGACGGTGTGCCGACTCAAGCGCCCAAAGAATGAGTTCCTTCCCTTTTAATTGAATCAGGGGTTTGCCGGGCAAACGAGTCGACTGATAGCGGGCCGGAATACAAATAACAAATTCAAATGGTTTCATGACAACACCCGATTAAGTAAGTCATTAATGGCTTGCGTCGCTTTGGCTGAAAGTTCAATACGTGTTTTGACAACCCAGACATCCGGATGTTGAATACCGGCACATTTCACAGCATCTTTTTCAGTGATTAGTGTGACATACTGATCACTAAAATCGGCGTCGGTGAATACATGATGATCGGCTTTAGGTTGTTTGAC
>CAZWVE010000166.1:0-4301 GCA_964636925.1 uncultured Marinicella sp. | reverse complement strand
AATAATGTATCCAATTTATAATCATTTACAATAACTTAGCAATCACTATAATAAAGCTTTTAGCTATCACATTATCATGAATCAACAACATCATAAAGTCATTATTTTAGGCTCAGGACCGGCCGGATATGCTGCAGCCGTTTATGCTGCGCGCGCTAATTTAAACCCGGTTTTAATCACCGGTCTTGAGCAAGGCGGTCAGCTCATGACCACCACTGAAGTCGAAAACTGGCCCGGTGATCCTGACGATTTACAAGGCCCGGAACTCATGGCTCGAATGCTTAAACATGCCGAAAAATTTAATACACAACTAATTTTCGACCACATTAATGAAGTTGATTTACAACAGAAGCCACTGACGTTGACCGGTGATCAGGGTGTCTATACCTGCGATTCACTAATTATTGCTACCGGTGCCAGTGCTAAATATTTGGGTCTTGAATCAGAACAAAAATTTAAAGGCAAAGGTGTATCAGCCTGCGCCACCTGTGATGGTTTTTTCTACCGTGATCAACCGGTGGCTGTGGTCGGCGGCGGTAATACCGCAGTTGAAGAAGCCTTATATTTGTCTAATATCGCATCAAAAGTTTATCTGGTTCACAGACGCGATGAATTGCGTTCAGAAAAAATTCTTCAGGATCGTTTATTTGATAAGGCCAAAAACGGAAATGTTGAATTGGTTTGGGATCATGTGGTTGACGAAGTGGTTGGTGATGACAGCGGTGTGAATGGTTTACGCATAAAAAATGTTAATAATGAAGCCATACAAACACTCGATGTTCAGGGTGTATTTATCGCCATTGGTCATTCACCAAATACGCAAATATTTAATGGCCAGCTGGACATGATTGGCGGTTATATAACTGTGCAATCCGGCCAGCAGGGTAATGCCACACAAACTTCAATCCCGGGAGTATTCGCAGCTGGCGACGTCATGGATCATGTTTATCGTCAAGCCATTACCTCAGCCGGAACCGGATGTATGGCCGCCTTGGATGCGGAAAAGTACATGGATGCCCTGGCATCACAAAAATAAAATCAAAGCACTTGAGACACGAAACCAACATCTACCGATGACCATCTATTTGCCTGACTTAGCCCACTGCGGGGATTTTCCGCCAGTGGGCCGGGCGCTGGATGAACCTGATGGTTTATTATGTATGGGTGGTGATTTAAGTGTCGCTCGACTGATGCAAGCGTACCATTTAGGCATTTTCCCCTGGTACAATGAAGATGAACCCATACTGTGGTGGTCTCCGGCCCATCGTATGGTCTTAAAACCTGATGCCATTCATATCAGTCGAAGTCTCACTAAAGCCATGCGCAAACATCAACCCAGGTTTTATTTTAATCGGTACTTTGAGACAGTGATTCGTCACTGTGCTTTTATTAGCCGCTCATCGCCGGGTCGCTGGATTCATGATGAGATGATAGCAGCCTACGTCGATCTATTTAAGGCCGGGTCAGCGTTTTCTATCGAGGTAGAAGTCAATGGCCAATTGGCAGGCGGCTTATATGGTGTCAAGACAGATCGGATCTATTGCGGTGAATCCATGTTTTCAATTGAAACCAACGGCTCAAAATATGCCCTGGTTGGCTTATGCGCCTATTTGGATAGTATCGGTATTTCTTTATTGGATTGTCAAATTTACAATCCACACCTGGCCTCTATGGGTGCACGTTTAATACCAAGACGACTCTTTATTAAAACATTAAAAGGAATGACAGTGTAACGATTAGCCAATGTCAATGTAGATAAATCGTTTTATGACCTGTTGTTGATAATAATAGGTTTTATATCGATTATGCCGGTAGTTGGCATAATTTCGATGTTTTCGGTGGGTTTTTTTGAGTGTGATACGTTCGCCGTTTACTAATTCAGCCATCAACTGGTATTTATAACTAACTTTTTGAGCATATTCTTTTGCCTGATGTTGAGCAGTCGCATCAAACTGTCCCTTAAATAGACGCTCACACTGTTTAAATCGTTTATTATGACCATGATGCAAACCCACACATAAATGCGCTAACTCATGGCGTAAAACCGCTTCTAAAAGTGATTGAAAGTGCGACCCTAAAAATCGACGGTTAATATGGATATTGCCGGCACAGTCAGCCATGCCGTATTTTGTTTTGGCTGCGGTCCAGCACCATTTACGGGGCTTAATAAACCAGTGATGTGGTGCTATCAGGGTAAACAGTTCATGACAAATACGCGTATAGTCAGCATCAATAGATGATTCACTAATTAAGGACATTGAGACATCTTTGTTTAATCGTGAACACAGTTGCAAAATATAAATGTCATAGATACATAATTGTTAGAATCATATAAAAAAGGCTTTACGTTAAACCACATAAAGCCCTTTATATACTCCGATCAACGTCGTAAAGTTACAGTTTATCGGCTTCTGATGATAAATATTCGGCCACACCTTCGGGTGAATCTTTCATACCCTTTTGACCTTCCTGCCAGCCGGCCGGACAGACTTCGCCATGTTCTTCATGAAATGCCAATGCATCAACCATACGCAACATTTCATCAACATTTCGTCCCAAAGGTAAATCATTGACGACCTGATGACGAACAACATTATTTTTATCAATTAAAAAGGATCCACGGTAAGCCACGGCACCATCCGGGGTTTCCACATCATAATCACGACATGCATTATGAGTGACATCCGCGAACATGGTGTATTTGACCGGACCGATACCGCCTTTGTTAATCGGTGTATTACGCCATGCGTTATGAGTAAATTGTGAATCAATAGACACAGCAACAACCTCAACACCCCGTTTTTTAAACTCATCCATGCGTTTATCAAAGGCAATGAGTTCAGAAGGGCAAACAAAGGTAAAATCTAAGGGGTAAAAGAATACCACTTTAACTTTGCCTTCAGTGGCTTTTCTAAAATTATAATCATCAACAATGGTGCCATCACCCAGAACGGCAGCCCCTTTAAGGTTAGGTGCTTTTTTACCAACTAAAACGCCCATAATATTCTCCTATACAATTAAATGAAGTTATGCCTGTACAGCTTCAGACAACCAAAATATGATATGGTATTGATTTACCATATTTCAACAAAAAACCCCGGAATTAATCCGGGGTTTTGACTATTTATTAAATAATTATTTAAGGCCCACAGCCTGGTGGTTTAGGTGATGTAGGCCCTAAGCAAACATCATTACCACGTACCGTAATCGTAACCGAGGGCTGTCCGGATGGCGGTGAAATGGTGCAAGAGCCGGTAAAGAACTCATTAATACCATCTAATCCCGCGATGATTTCAACAGTGGTCTCTCCATTGGCATCGGTTGGATCAATCTGACCGTTGATGGAAATACTGCCACCATTTGATTGGCAAGTACCGACTAAAGCGACATTCGGAATGCCGGTGCCGGAACCATCAAACAAGAACAAATGACTGATGTGACGACCACTTGTGTAGAAAGCATTCGGTGAAGCGGTTAAATAAGTAGCGCCCGGATCCGCAATGGCTATACAAACACCTGTGGAATTATCTTCTGTCAGACAGGATGTGCCACCCGAATTGAAAATGAAGCCAAAATCATTACTGGCAGTCACCACTCCGTTGGCTTCAGCGATACCATAGGCACAACCATCAGGACCTGTTCTGTTATCCAAGGTGCCTGAACCACTTTGCCCGTCAATAATGCCGGTGCCGTTGCCACCAACATAGGCCCAGGTGATGGTGGCTCCTTGAATGGGGTGACGTGCCGCATCATAAAAACAGACTGAAATGGGTGAAGGCTGATTGGCCGGAATAATATTGGGAGAAGCCACTAAAATGGGTGCCAATTCGGTACCCGGAACACCGGCCGCACCCGGATAAATGATTTTCTCAACATCAGTCACTTCACGAACATGGCCGTTGTGATTGGCGCCGAAACCTTTGGCATAAACCGCCGCAAGTTTGCCTAACTTAGACACCGGATAGTTGATTTCAGTCGTGGCGACACCGTTTTCATCGACCGTGGCCGTGGCATTGATATTTCCATCCACAGCGCGTCCAATCATGTACGGGAAGATATCTAAGTCATTAACGATGGTTCCGGTTAAATCATTATAATTAAACCGTTCTACAGTGGTAAGGTTTGTTTGCGATTGAACGGATTGTACCGTTTTAGCACTTTCAAGGTCTTCATTACCTAAAATTTCTTCACCTTGAACCAGTAAAGTATCACCCGGCTGGACTCCACCGGCGGCTGTTAAAAATTCACCGGTCGGCGCATAAAATTGTTTACCGCCTTCTTGCGGATCACCATCATTTCCA
>CAZWVE010000165.1:0-4311 GCA_964636925.1 uncultured Marinicella sp. | reverse complement strand
GACATCCACCACTGTATTTTTTTCATGCTGATCGGATTTCACCATACTCATGGCTTCGTGAATTTCAGGATCAAACTTTTCACCCAACGGATTAATAATTTCAATGCCGTATTCCTGCAGCACTTTGGTCATTGATTGCTGGGTGTTAATGGTGCCTTCAACCATCGCCTCAACCGTGACTTCAACACGGTCATCTTCAACAATTTCAAGGGCTTTATCAAAGCTGTCCATAACCGGGATCATCGCCTTTATTAATTTTTCATTGGCGTACTTACGGGTGTTTTCTAACTCGCGTTGTAAGCGCTTTTGCGCATTCATACCCTCGGCAGCGACCCGCAGAATTTCTTCATCCCTGGCGGCCAATTGCATTTCTAATTCTTTAATGCGTTGATTTAAATCTTCTGCATCTGAAGCTTCTGCGTCAGGATGATTAACCACTTCAACCTCATCGTCCGTGGTTGTATCATCGTCTCGGCTAACATCATCGCCCTGCTTTGTTGACTCAAACAATGTTTCGTTATCATCATCTTTGTAGTCTTTTTTATCGCTCATGTTACTTGTTAAAAGTGAATTAATGGCTGTGATATAGTGATAGCAGATGACAATTCAAGTCGCCATGGTTAAAATAAACCATTAATTGTTAACCCATTTGTGCGCATTATGCTGCAATCCATCTACATCAAAAATTATGTCCTGATTGAACAATTGGACATTGATTTCAACCAATGCATGACCGTCTTTACCGGCGAGACCGGTGCCGGTAAATCGATTACCATCGGTGCTTTGTCACTGGCGTTGGGTGCCCGTGGCGATACCGCCGTGATTGGTGCTTTTGGGGATGTTTGTGAAGTTGTGGTCAGTTTTGATATCAGTCGGCATCAAGCTGTACAAAAATGGTTAAAAGACAACGATTTTGATGACGATGGTCTTATGATTCGACGCACCTTAAATGATCAGGGTCGCAGTAAACTATGGATTAACGGCAGTCCGACACCCGCCCATTTGGTGAGAGAACTGGGACGTTATCTGGTGCAAATTCATGGTCAACACGACCAAATCAAGTTATTACAAAGCGCCACCCAACGGCAATTACTGGATCGCAGTGGCGATTACCGGGACTTATTAACGCAGCTGGCTGAAATTACCGAGAAACTGAAACAGCTGGATGAAGACATTCATGCATTAAAGCAAGCCGGTTCATTGTCTGCCGAACAACAACAGCTTCTGGATTATCAATTCCAGGAATTGCAGGAATTAAACCTACAATCCGGAGAATATGAACAATTGCATCAGGACTTATTGCGCATCAGCCATGCCCAGGAAATTCAGCAGGCCTGCCAACAGGCAATCAATGATCTGGATGAATCCGAACAATCAGTCAGTCATTTACTGGCACACCACATCAATCAATTTAAACACCTGAAAGGCTTTAACAGCGAACAGGTCAGTCAAATGCTGGATGAGGCCCTAATCAATGTTCAGGAAGCTGTTCAATACCTGACAGACTATGCCGGTGACATTGAACATGATCCGCAGCAGCAACAGCAGATTGAACAACGCTTAGAACAAATCAGTCACATCGCACGTAAACAAAACACCCAACCTGAGTTGTTAATCGACCATCAAAATCAATTGGCTGAACAACTAAACCAACATCAAAACCAATCTGAGCAACAACAAAAACTTGCTGCTCAACGCCAAAAATTGCGACAACATTATCAACAACTCAGCGAACAATTAACCCGATCGAGAAAACAAGCTGCCAAACAATTAGCCCTTAACATTACCACCATGATTCAACAATTGGGCTTACCCGATGCGCAACTCAGCATTGCCGTCAATCCGATTGAATTTAGTGACAAGACTAAACCGCTGGCATCGGGTTTAGACCAGGTCGAATTTAGGATTGCCGTTAATAAAGGTCAATCGCCCCAACCCCTGAGTAAAACCGCTTCCGGTGGTGAATTATCGCGTATTTGTCTGGCCATTGAAGTGGTGGGTCAGAACCATGATCACAGTGTCTTTGTGTTTGATGAGGTGGATACCGGTATTGGCGGTGCCACTGCAGCCAAGGTCGGTGCTATTATGCGCACCTTGAGTGAGCAGCATCAGGTGTTTGCCGTGACCCATTTACCACAAGTGGCCGGCCAGGCCCACGACCATATTCTGGTGTCTAAATCCAACGACAAAAGCCAGGGACTGACCCGCTCAGCCATTCAACACCTCAACCGCGAGCAACGTATTCAGGAACTGGCGCGTATGGCCGGCGGTGAAACCATCACCCAAACCACCCTCGCCCAGGCTGAGGAATTTTTAAAAACAGGATAAGCCATGAAATCATTTTTATACTCACTGACTTTGATATTTGCCATGCCCATAATGGCTCAAAATGATTCTGATAACACACCGGAAGCTGATGAGAATGTTCGGCAAATGGCTGAAAAGATGACTACATTAATGCGGGAACCCTCAAAAGCTGAACGCAAAGCGATGGAACTACTGGCAGAATGGAGTCAACAATTAACTGACTATTTATTAAAACACGACCAACCTTATGCTCAAGCCATTGGTTTAAATCAAACCCACACCACAGTTCATGCTCATCCGGATCAAGACGATGAAGACACACTGACACGGGTCCGTCAAAACTATGCCGATCACATCAATCGTTTAGTTAACAATGAAACGTTAAATATAGAAACCTTTCAAATTCTTCTACCACTGTGTTTTAAAAAAGAATTAGACGGTTTCTGTAATCGTCAGGCTTTACTGGATAAACAAATCAAACTCTACCCCAATGACCTCAGTGTTTATACTAAACCTTTAGAAATTGCCATTCAAAACAACGACAATGAATTGATTAAAAATTTAATGAACGTCATGAGTGGTACCCGGCAAATGACACATGTGGACTATCTGTTACCGGAATTCATCGACCTAATCAAAGACTACATCAAAACCAATCCAATCCCGCAAAACGCCTTACTGCGTGAAAAAAATGATCTTATCGCAACCACGGACTTTACCGAGCAAGACAGCACCTTGTTAGATGAAAAATTACCCGAAACGCAGGTTTATATCATGCTTATCGGCATGCAAATGGCATTACCCATGCCACCCATAAAGCCCGTTAAAGATGTCTGTCAAAATAATCCTGAGTTTAGCGCCGAGTGTTTATATATTGCAAAAACATTGATTCATCATAGCAACACAGTGTTAACACAAGCCATGGGCCACATTATTAATATGGCGGTTTATGAACTGAATAAGCAACAAGACATGCTGGCCGCCAGCCAGGCCAACCATGAACGTTATAAAAATTATTACCAATGTCTCAGTAAAAGTTACAGCGTCAACAATGACTTCGTCGCTGATTTTTTTGACAAGGAATATTTTAAAATGTGGCTTGCACCAAAAAACGAACTGTCAAGAATATCTGAAATCGCCACTTACCTGTTTAAAAAACGACAGGCTGAAGGGTCTAATAATCTAATAGACCCAGACACTTGTCAGACCCAGTAATTTATATTCCAAATCACTTTTAAGTTCAATTAACTCATGATGAAACACCATTACATTTTACTATTCGCCCTGATTTTTTCAGGCTCAAGTTTGGCGCAAGACCAAGTCGTCTCTGCTGATGACATCTTTGAACAATGGGAAAACTCATTGAACACCCATTTATTAAATCACCCCCATCCATATGTTCAAGCCATTGGTTTAAGCCTTTCTCGCCCGGATTTACCGCTAATTAATGATGCTGATGTACGCATTAAACTGAATCATGAACAACAAAATTATGTTGATTATATTAATCAGTTAGCGAAACAAGACAATCTCAGTGCAGAAACCATTTTTTTATTAATTTCATTATGTTCCAATGACGCCATTGAGGATGTCTGCGACCGCCAAAGACTGGTTAAACAATATCAGCAACAGCATCCAAGTGATTTGTTCGCTTATTTTGAACCCTTTGCTCGGGCCGTGAGAAATAAAGACATGGCCAGAGCGGAGTACCTGATAAAAGATATGCGAAATACCACCTATGCCACTGATATGATTTCTCTCCCTACGGTGTTTAAATCTGCTCTTAATGATTACATGGATCAACACCCATTGCCACGTGCTGTGATAAAAAAACAGTTAAAACATTTGACTGAAATCGATGAATCCCTATCTGATAAACAATTGAATCAAGCTTTTTACTATATAAAGATGAGTGGTATTAAAATGGCCTTGCCTTTACCGGCTTTCAAACCACTGTTGGATTATTGCTCGTTAGAAAACAGCCCAACTGAAGCTTGTGTGAAA
>CAZWVE010000164.1:0-4320 GCA_964636925.1 uncultured Marinicella sp. | reverse complement strand
TCATGAGTAGCTCAAACCGACCTTTGTCACCCCATCTACAGGTGTACAAATTTCCGTTGACTGTTAAAACGTCAATCCTTCACCGCATCACCGGCATGTTGTTGGCTTTTGGTTTGGTGATTTTCGTCTATTGGTTGTATGCCCTGGCAACAGATGTGGCAGCCGCAGATCAACTGCGCAGCTGGTTACTGTCGGTGCCGGGACAAATCCTTGTTTATCTGTGGCTGTACACTTTTTTCTATCATTTTTGTAATGGTATTCGACACTTGTTTTGGGATGTTGGTAAAGGCTTTAGCAACGAACAGGCCCGACGTTCTGCGATGGTGGTGTTAATTGTTCCATTGTTACTGACAATCGGGACATACTTTTTGGCGCAATAAGGAGAAGATAATGAGATACCAAACAGATTTAGCCAAAGCCAAAGGCCATGGCAGTGCGCAAAGCGGCTTTTCCCACTGGTGGTTGCAACGGATGTCAGCAGTGCTCTTGCTGCCCACCGGTGTCTATGTCTTATGGCAGTTTTTATCACTGGACAGTTTGGCAGCCGTTCAGCTTGTGCAATGGATTCAACACCCTGTCAACGCCGGAATATTACTGATATTTGTGCTGGCTGCCGCTTACCATGGTGCTTTGGGATTACAGGTCATTATTGAAGACTATGTACCCAATAAAGCCTTGTTATTGACACTGAGAACCTTAGTCTACGGGACTTTGGTGGGTCTAATTTATTTCAGCTGTTATGCTGTTTTTAAACTTTTATTCGGATAAATAATGTCACAAGCTTATAAAATTACAGAACATAAATTTGATGCCGTTGTAGTGGGTGCCGGTGGTGCCGGTTTACGTGCCACCATGGGTTTGGCCACCAAAGGTTTAAAAACTGCCTGTGTTACTAAAGTTTTCCCAACCCGATCACATACCGTGGCGGCACAAGGCGGCATGAGTGCCTCTTTGGGCAACATGGGTGAGGATGATTGGCGTTGGCATATGTACGATACCATTAAAGGTTCAGACTGGCTTGGTGATCAGGATGCCATTGAATACATGTGTCGCGAAGCGGTGCCTTCGGTGATTGAACTGGAGCATTATGGTGTGCCTTTTTCACGTACCGAAGACGGAAAAATTTATCAACGACCGTTTGGCGGCATGACCACTAATTTCGGCAAAGGCACGGCACAACGAACCTGTGCCGCGGCTGACCGCACCGGGCATGCCATTTTGCATACCTTATACCAACAATCGCTTAAACATGATGCCTCGTTTTTTATTGAGTATTTTGCCATCGATCTGGTGATGGAAAACGGCCAATGTAAAGGGGTTCTGGCCTGGAACTTAGCGGATGGTAGTTTGCATTTATTTCGGGGTAAAGCGGTTATTCTGGCCACCGGTGGTTATGGGCGTGCTTATTTTTCCTGTACGTCTGCGCATACCTGTACCGGTGATGGTAACGCCATGGTTTTACGTGCCGGTTTACCCTTACAGGATATGGAATTTGTCCAATTTCACCCCACCGGTATTTATGGTGCCGGTTGTCTGATTACCGAAGGTGTCCGCGGTGAAGGCGGCTTTTTAACCAACTCTGAGGGTGAGCGATTTATGGAGCGTTATGCGCCCAATGCCAAAGACCTGGCCTCTCGCGATGTGGTATCCAGATCCATGACCATTGAAATTCGCGAAGGTCGCGGTGTTGGTCCCAATAAAGACCATATTAATCTGCATCTGGATCATCTTGGCGCTGATGTGATACATAATCGATTGCCCGGGATAGCTGATTCGGCTGAAATTTTTGCCGGTGTTGATGTCAGTAAAGAGCCGATTCCGGTATTACCCACAGTGCACTACAACATGGGCGGTATTCCCACCAACTACCATGGTGAAGTGGTGCATAAAAAAGACGGCAACCCGGATGAAGTTGTGCCCGGATTATACGCCATCGGTGAAGCAGCCTGTGTGTCTGTGCACGGGGCTAATCGGCTGGGTTCTAATTCACTGTTGGACTTAATCGTATTTGGTCGTGCTGTGGCCAAACGGTGTGCCGAAACCATTAAACCCGGCGAATCGCATAGTGAATTACCGAAAGATGCGTTAGATAAATCCTTATCCGATTTTGATCAAATCCGGTATGCCGATGGTGCCATTCGTACCGCCGAATTACGTCTGGAAATGCAGAAAGTCATGCAGGATAATGCTGCTGTCTTTAGAACCGGTGAAGTGTTACAGGAAGGTTGTGACAAAATAACGGCCACAGCCGCGAAACTACCTGACATTCACGTTTCCGATCGCTCGATGGTATGGAACAGTGATTTGGTGGAATCCCTGGAGCTCCGAAATTTAATGAGTCAGGCAGTGGTGACCATGTTCTCAGCTGAAAACCGCAAAGAATCTCGCGGTGCCCATGCCCGTGAAGATTTTCCTGATCGGAATGATGATGAGTGGATGAAACACACCCTGGTGTATGCCGATTCAGATAACAAAGTGAGTTTTGATTATCGGCCGGTGCACATGCATACCCTGACCGATGAGTGTGAAGTGATTGCACCCCAAAAACGCGTTTATTAGAGGTTTATCATGGCTGAATTTAGTTTACCTAAAAATTCAAAAATAAATAAAGGCACACATTTTCCGTTGTCTGAAAAGGCCGATAATGTCAGTACCTTTAAGGTTTATCGTTGGTCACCGGATGATGAAGACAATCCCCGCACTGACACCTATGAAGTTAATTTAGATGATTGTGGCCCTATGGTGCTGGATGCACTGATTAAAATTAAGGATGAAGTGGATTCAACCTTAACCTTTCGACGTTCATGTCGCGAAGGCATCTGTGGCTCATGCGCCATGAACATTAATGGCACCAATACCCTGGCGTGTACCACGGCCATTAAAGAAGTGAAGGGCCAGGAAGTGTCTATTTACCCGTTACCACATATGGAAGTGGTGAAAGATTTGGTGCCGGATTTAAGTCATTTTTATGCACAATATGCTTCCATTAAACCGTGGTTACAAACCGACTCAGTGCCATTTCCCGATAAAGAGCGATTACAGTCGATTGAAGACCGTGAAAAATTAGATGGCTTGTATGAGTGTATTTTATGTGCGTGTTGTACCACCTCATGTCCGAGTTATTGGTGGAATGGTGATCGTTATTTAGGTCCTGCGGTGTTGCTGCAATCGTACCGTTGGTTGGCAGATTCACGGGATGAACATACCGGAGAACGGCTGGATGATTTAGAGGATCCTTTTAAATTATACCGTTGTCACACCATCATGAATTGTACCAGTACGTGTCCCAAAGGCTTGAACCCCGGTAAAGCCATTGCTGAAATTAAGAAAATGATTGCCGAGCGTCACGCCCTGTAATGTCAGAATCTGCGAATATTGACCGCCTGGGTTATTTTCGCTGGCGCTGTCGGCGGGGTATGAAAGAACTTGATTTTGTACTCAATGGTTTCTTAGATCAATGCTGGGACGAATTGAGTCAACAGGATAAAAAGCAATTGGATACAATTTTAGCAGAGCAGGATATGCAATTATGGTATTGGTTTAGTGGCCAGGAACAACCACAAGAACCTGCAACCCAGTCACTCGTAAAACGTATTTGTGCCGCCGGTTATCATCAAAAATCCTGATCTTATTGACGGTTTATGGTTTAGCCAGTTTGTTATCATAACCAGTATTGTTGCCAGTATTATCGTGCTACCCTGGCCCTGGTGGTTGTTGGCAAGTGTTCTGGTTATTTTTATGTGGCGAAACCACCGCCAAATTCTGAACAATCAGGCTTACTCACTGCGTCTCAATCCGCCGAACACATGGTTTTTACAACGGGCCGATGAATTACGGTCTTGTCAGGTGACCGGCTTTTGGCATCTTTCAGGCTTACTTTGGATACGACTTGAATCTGAACAGGGTGTATACTATTTTATTATTATGAAAAAGCGCGTGGCCGATGGCTGTTACGCACAGTTACTAATGGCAGTGAATCAACATGAGCAAAAAACAGAATAATCGTCATACCGTTCGGGTCGGTGGGGTGTTGGTCGGTTCAGACCATCCGGTGGTGGTGCAATCCATGACCAACACTGACACCGCTGATGCGAAAGCAACGGCGCAACAGATTTACGAATTACACCAGGCCGGTTCCCAAATCGTGCGCATCACTGTGAATAATGAGCCTTCTGCCGCCGCAGTTCCGGAAATTATTGACCGTTTAGCTGCGGCCCAATGCCATGTCCCGGTGGTGGGTGATTTTCATTATAACGGGCACCGCTTATTACAGGATTATCCCGGGTGCGCGGAAAAGTTAGCTAAATTTCGTATCAACCC
>CAZWVE010000163.1:2823-4324 GCA_964636925.1 uncultured Marinicella sp. | reverse complement strand
GAATTTCAATCATTTTTTCAATAACCCAGACTTATGCAGAGGTCTCACTGCTTGATAATGGTACGAGTAGACAGTGGTGTAATTGGGATTAATTAAGTTGGGTCTAAACAGTCAGAAACTTAGGCCACTGGAGTCACATGACTGCTTATGAGTTAATCAATTTCTCGGGCAGTATCCTCTTTCATAAAGTAACCAATCTAAGGTAATAATAGACCATTAAACTTGATGTGAATCATAAGTTCATGGATTGAGTGTTTATTATCGGAAAATTTGGTTTTGACCTGTTTTTTTGTGCTCTATAATTCGCGGTTTTTAATTAAGGAATTTACCATGAAATCAAATTTACTATTCATCGCCGGTTTATTATTAAGTGCGAATGTCGGGGCGGCTGATGTCGAAGCGGGCAAAGCAAAATCAGCTGTCTGTGCCGCCTGTCATGGTACTAATGGTGTCAGTCCAAGCCCATTATGGCCTAATTTAGCGGGTCAACAGGAAGCCTATTTAGTGAAACAAATGAAAGATTTTCGTGAGGGTAAACGTACCGATGCCACCATGGCACCCATGGCGGCCGGCCTCAGCGATAGCGATATTGAAAATCTGGCGGCTTATTACGCCAAAATGAAATAGCTGGTTATCTATCAAGCTGCTTTAAAACCCTGAAAAAGCCTGTAAGGGGCTTTTCCAGGGTAACTGCAATCACTCAAAACCGTCTTCAAAGATTAAATCAACAAGGGCTGCACAGGTATTGGGTGCATAAACATTATTGTATTTAATACTATCGATGTAAAAACCTTCTTCCTCATAGCCGGGGTCAGTAGAAAAACTCCATCGAATTTGGACGCTTTGACCTGAGTAAGATGATAAGTCATGTGACACTGGGTCAAAGCCTGTTGAACTTCCACCAAAAGCCCCTTGAGTTGTCGGGTAACCACATCCATTTATGGGTGGATTTTGAGTAGAGCTAAAATCACTTGGATAGCCGCCAACAGGGGGTAAATCCTGCCAACTACTACCACCATCCGTGGAAATCTCCACAACCACACCATCCCAGTTTGCCTCAATTTCATACCAGGCTTGGTAATCGATGGATGCCGAACCTGAATTTGGAATTGAGATGACCGGTGAGTACATTCTCGCGCAAGTATTTGAAGTATAGGTATTAGCCCCTTCATAGGTACTGCGATAGCTTAAAATGCCGTTGTCTGCACGCTCGTTGCTGACTGACCAGGTGCCTGATAAATTCATCAGTAAACTGTTGTCCACATCATCACTGATAGAACCAATCACTGTCGATGGCTGGCCGAAGGCGGTACCGCCTAATTCACTTGATAAATCAGATTCATTGCTACCATTAACGGCTTTTATTCGGTAGTAAAAAGGTTGACCATCGGTGACAGAAAAATCTGTAAACTGCGTTGTGGATGACACCGTAGTTAATAAATTAGAACCGTTGGCGGAAAAATTATGTTGTGTACTGCGATAGATTTGATAATTAACGTTG
>CAZWVE010000163.1:0-2813 GCA_964636925.1 uncultured Marinicella sp. | reverse complement strand
GTTGGGATCTGCCGGACAATTGCTACTGGCTGCCGGCCACGTCATTTTAATAGAACAGGTGTTGTTTGCAACATTATTTAAGACCGCTTGTTGGCCGTTAAACTGGGGTGGTATATCACACACCTGGGTTGAGACCACATCAACACAATTGGTTAAAGTACTTTCATAGTCGCTATTAAAGGCGCGTACCTGATAGGCATAATTGTAACCACCCACTGTTTTTAAATCTGTGTAGGCATTACCGTTGCTTTGACCTAAATAACGCATGCTGCCCGGTTCAATACTTTGACAGGTACCGGTGGCACGATAGAGTTCATAATAATCCGCATTGGTGGCAATTGACCAGTTTAAATCCACCCCGCTTAAACCATTGTCTGTGGCCGTTAGATTACCGGGGTTGCCGAGCGGTTGGGGTGTTAAGCTGCCTAAATCGCCACCCACGACCAAAGCAAAACCTTGTTGATTGGTGCCATAGCGACCATCACCGGGAATATTGGCACCTGAAACGGTCAGCTGATAAGTACCTGACTGGGGTGCCGTGAGGCGAACTTGCTCAACTGTATTGAGATTATCGGCGGAACCGCCCATAATCGATTCTGCAGACGTACCAGAATTCATGACATTGCCAAGATATGTGCCGTTGGGTGCGACCACGGTGAGGTTTAAATTATTAACCAGTGTTACACCGGAGCCAGTTGGGCCGGCTAAATCGTACCAGGTTAAAGTGGCGCGAAATTCTTGTCCTGCCAGCACATCAACATTGAAAGTGACACTGTCACCAGTCATTAAGCCGTTTTCATGGGTCACATCCCAAAATTTAATACGGCGAGAATCACCATTAAAATAGAGGGTATTGGCTAACCAGGGTCGTCCCCAACCGGTATGTCGATTATTAAAACCGGCATCCACATTTGAGCCATTAAGAATCATGGCTTTCATGAGTTGACCACTGGGAATTAACTGGTCATTCAAATTTTTAGCACCACTTGGATAAAAGCCGTCGGTGAAATATTGTCGAAGTAATGCCAGACCACCGGCAGTTATCGGTGTCGCCATTGAAGTGCCACTCATATTCTTGGCGCTTGGATTGTCTATTGTATTGCTATTATTGCTGTCACCGCTGGCCGAGGTGATACTGGTGCCGGTGGTGGAAATATCCGGTTTTAAGCGACCATCATCAGTCAGTCCGCGGTTTGAAAAACTGGCGACACTGGAACTGTTGCCATGAAGTAAGGCGCCCACTGTCAGGGCATTTTTGGCATTACCGGGCGAGCTGATGCTGTTATTGGTGCCATCATCATTACCGGCAGCCATAACAATAATCATATCATCCAATTCACGCAATGACCGATCTAAGTTGGCATCTGAGCTAATATACTCACCCAGCGTCGATGCGCCATAACTGTTGCTGTGAATTCGAGCACCGGCATCATAAGCTTGTTGCCACATCGGTGATGAGCCGATTCCGGATAATCCCGAATTACCTCCCAAATCCTGGAATAAAATTTGTGCGTTGGGTGCCATACCATCGTCACTGTCGTAACCCGATTGGTTTGGGGAAGAAACTGAGCCACCAACCTGCTTATCACCGGCCACCGAACCAGATACATGGGTGCCGTGGTAAGAAGCCCAGGCATGATCATAACTGGTGGCGCCTGGCATGACCCAATAAGCCATGACCTTATTGTTGGAGTTTATGGTTCCTAATTGTGGTGGCACGGTGTTTTCTGCATTTGTTAAGGCACTGGTAACACCCAAACCTTTATTTAAATGTGCAAACCAGTCTTCATTGCGGTCTAATCCTGAATCCGCGACAGCAACAATTTGATTACTGCCGTAAAGACCTTTATCAAACAAAGTTTGGTCATTTAGGTTGGCGCTGGTGTCCTGAATCGCCGGAACAGCATCCTGGTTTAACAGACGTTCCGGCACATAAGTATTAATCCACTGGATAACTTCAGCAGCTGCCAATTGATTAAGTTGGCTATTAAGTTGTTGTCCCGAAAGTCGCACGGCGATGCGCAGGTCATCTTTGGGTATCGGGGCGTTGATAAATTGTGCCGATGGTATGATTTTGCTGATCAATGCTTTTAAGTGTGACCGAGGATAGTCAGAAAAAGATTGAATGACGACATCATAGCTATTCATGGGTGCACGATTGTTCTGCCATAGATTGGGAGATATTTTATAGCCACTCTGAAAAGCACCATGCCAGCGGATGTCGCTATTTTTTGATAAAAGAGAACGGTCTTTATTTTTCCAGTTCACTAAATAGGCATGGGTGGGCAAGGATGACAGCACTTTAAAACCGTGGCTCTTAAGCCAGTCTGCATCACTTCTGCCAGAATGGAACTGAATAATTCCATAATCTTGTGAAGCCACATTGTCCAAACCCAGCTGTGAAAAATTAAGCATCTCAGTGGTCGGATCAAAAATACCCGTGGCCAGAATGAGTTTATTCTCATCAATAGCCCGTTCAAGACTGCTGGCAGAAGGTTGGTGGCTGCTGATAACCTGGTTTGCGGCTACCTGGTAACTGCTTGTCGCCATTAAAATGGCGGCAGTCAATGGTTTAAGTTTTGGCGTCATAGGGTCTCCTCTCTTTAATAAATGAAACGACGAAATCAGGCCTTAAACAGAACTACTGATAGACAGATATGGGGATAGCATCGTTATATAAATTGGCAAAGCCCATTTTTAAGTTATTTTTGATCACAATGCAATCACCAAATAACATTTTAATAATAGTTATGCACCCTGGCGAGCACAGCGAGTCTATCAGCGCAGCTCATTAAAGCCTGCGAAGCAGTTAC
>CAZWVE010000162.1:0-4325 GCA_964636925.1 uncultured Marinicella sp. | reverse complement strand
AAAGCAATACCAAGGAGCTGTTTTATGCCATTTATCAATCTCTGGCTATTCAGGAAAAAGTTACCACCCAGGTAATTGCCCGGGTTGATAAGTTTGGTCGTTATGCCTCGTTTATGATTTATGTACCACGGGATTTATTTAACACCAAGGTGCGGCTCAAAATTCAAAAACTGGTGACTGCAGCGGTCGCCGGTGTTGAAGTGGAGTACGCCGTTTCCATTGACGATTCCCATTATGCCCGTCTTTATCTGGTTATTCGTGATGTTAAGAAGTTTGATAAACAGCTTATTGCACAGTTGAAGCAAGACATTATCGAAGTTGTGAAGACCTGGGAAGATCAGTTACGTATGGTTTTGATAGAACGTTTTGGCATTGAACAGGCGCAAACATACATGTCGAAGTTTAAAGGTGCTTTCCCGGTGGCGTACACCGAAGATGTCAGTCCGCGCGTGGCGTCCTATGACGTTGAACATGCCAATAAACTCATCGATGATGAAGATTTGCAAGTAAGTTTGTATATGCCCCGTGTTAAGCACCAGGGCGAATTTCGTTTTAAGGTGTTTCGCTTTGGTAAAACCATACCACTCAGCGAAGTGTTGCCGGATCTGGAAAATTTGGGTTTGCAAGTGGTCAGTGAGCGGCCCTATGAATGGCAATTAGCCGATGGCCGTGTTATTTGGGTGCAGGATTTTGATTTGAATTTAGCCTCCGGTGCGTCGTTAAAATTAGAATTGGTCAGAGAACGTTTTCACAGCACGTTTGCTAAAGTCTCCCGCAAGGAATTAAGTTCCAATCCACTCAATAAACTGGTTATTTTAGGTGGTTTAAATTGGCGCCAGATTTATTTCCTAAACGGCCTGGTTAAGTATTTATTACAAACCGGATTGCCGTACAGCCGTGATTACATTGTCAAAGCCCTGGTCAATCAACCACACATTAGTCGCTGGATTGTGGAGTTATTTACAATTCGTTTAGGCCCGGCATTGGATCAGTTGGATGCCGCAGAAATCCGGGAATATTTTAAAGCCTTTAAACAAAAATTCGGTGATCAGTTACACCACCTTAATATTACCCTTAATGATAATCAGCAAGCCTGTGTTGATAAATATTTTCGCAGTCGAAAATTAGATCGTGAAAGTCTTGCCGACAAAGTGGAAAAAGCCATTAATGCGTTATTGGTGAGTGTTAAATCTCAGGATGAAGACCGCATTATTCGTTATGTCACAGAAACCATCCGTGCCGTTCTGCGAACCAATTTTTTCCAAAAAGATGACAATGACCGGTTTAGACCGGCCATGAGCATGAAAATCGATTCATCTGCCATCTCATTTTTACCGAAGCCGGTGCCGTACCGTGAGATTTTTGTTTATTCCCCCGATGTGGAAGCCATTCACTTACGTATGGGCGAAGTGGCACGCGGCGGCTTGCGTTGGTCTGATCGGTATGAAGACTTCAGAACAGAAGTTCTGGGCCTCATGAAAGCCCAAAACGTAAAAAATGCCATTATTGTGCCGGTGGGTTCGAAAGGTGGTTTTGTGGTGAAACGTTTGCCGCAGGGCGATCGTGATGCCATTATGGCTGAAGTGAAACGCTGTTATCAGATTTATATTGGTTCCATGTTGGACATCACCGATAACATCGTCAATGAAAAAGTGGTTCATCCCGATAATGTCGTGCGTTATGACAAGGATGATCCTTATTTGGTGGTGGCCGCCGATAAAGGTACGGCGACCTTCTCAGACATTGCCAATGCCATATCCACGGAACGTGGCTTTTGGCTCGGTGATGCCTTCGCTTCAGGTGGTTCAGCCGGTTATGACCACAAAGGCATGGGCATTACCGCCCGGGGCGCCTGGGAGTCCGTTAAACGACACTTCAGAGAAATGGGTGTTGACTGTCAAAAAGAAGATTTCTCCGTGGTCGGTATTGGTGATATGGCCGGTGATGTGTTTGGTAACGGTATGTTATTGTCTAAACATATCTGCCTGAAAGCAGCCTTTAACCACATGCATATTTTTCTTGATCCGAATCCGGATTCGGCGACCTCATATAAGGAACGAAAGCGTTTATTTAACTTGCCACGATCATCCTGGGAAGATTATAACAAAGCCTTAATTTCTCAGGGCGGCGGTGTTTATTCGCGCTTTGATAAAGCCATTCCGTTATCGGAGGAAGTCAAAGACTGGTTAAAACTGAAACAAGACGAGATTGCGCCACAGGATTTAATTAAAAAATTACTGCAATCCGAAGTGGATTTAATCTGGAATGGCGGTATCGGTACCTATGTGAAAAGCAGCGAAGAAAGTCACGCGGATGTCGGTGACAGCGCCAATAATATCTTGCGCGTTAATGGCAGTGAACTGCGTTGCCGTGTTTTCGGCGAAGGCGGTAACCTCGGTATGACCCAACGTGGGCGTATTGAGTATGCCAAAACCGGCGGTCGGGTGAATGCTGATTTTATTGACAACTCAGCCGGTGTCGATTGCTCGGATCATGAAGTAAACATTAAAATCCTGTTACAACAAATCATGAAAGACGGCCGCATGGATTTAGCTGAACGTAATCAGTTGCTCAAAGACATGACGGACGAAGTGGCTCGACTGGTGCTCACCAATAACTACCGTCAGAATAAGATTTTGTCTTTTATGCTATATGTCGCAACCGATCGAATCGGCGCGAAAGCCCATTTGATTAAAACCCTGGAAGATAAAGGGCTGTTAGACCGTGAAATTGAATATCTGCCCTCGGAAGCTGAATTAAAAGCCAGACAGCATAACGGAGAAGGCCTATACAGTCCTGAATTATGCGTGTTGTTGTCCTATTCTAAAATTGATTTATATAAACAGCTTTTGGCTTCTGAAGTACTGGACGACCCTTGGTTATCGGATGTCATGATTCATTATTTCCCGCAACAATTACAAAAAATTGATGCCAAATATATGAATAATCATCAGTTAAAACGTGAAATTATTGGTACTGTGCTAACCAGCCAAATTGTCGATCGCATGGGTGCCACATTTATGATGCGCATGAATGAAGACACCGGAGCGGATGTCAGTGCCATCGCCCTGGCATATTTTCTGGTGGTTGAGTTATTTAATCTTAATGATTTATGGCAGGCCATCGATAATCATGACGGCCAGGTAAGTGCGGAAGAACAGCTTAAAGCGCTGAAGTCAATTTGGTCGTTTGTACGCCAGGCGGTTAGCTGGGTTCTGAACAATATCGGTCACAGCATTGATTTACAAGCGCAATTAAAACAATTACAAAGTGGTGTGGATGAATTTGTTGGCGACTTTCAACAACATATTACCGCGGCCGACGCGCAAGTTTACGAGCGTGAATACAAAACCATGGTCGAAAAAGAATTCAGTAAACCCCTGGCCGGTCGGTTGGCTGCCTTGCCGTATATTAATGCGGCATTGGATGTTGTCAAAGTGGCCAATGATGAAAAAGTCACGGTGAAAAGTGCGGCTGACATGTTTTTCCCCCTGGGCCAATATCTCAATTTGGTGTGGTTGCACAGCATGGTTGAAAAATTACCGGTGGACAGCCACTGGCATGTTCATGCACGGGGTGATCTGCGTGATGATTTGAGTGAACATCATGCGCAATTGACGGCGGCTTTAATTCGGCGCTACGGAACCCAAAAATCCGCCCAAAAAGTGATGGATCAATGGCTTCATGACCAACAAAAAATGGTCCATAATATGAAACAGTTGATGACCAACATTAAAAGTGAAAAACAGGCCGATTACGCCACGGTGATGGTGGCTGTTAATTCCTTAAGCAACCTGGTATCGGCCACACGCTGATAGCGTGTGTGGTGTGACAAGCAGCCTGGTTAAGGAATCAGGCTGCTTGTCACAGGTAGGTAACTCACCGGCAGTTAATCTGAACCACGTTTGCGGTATTTTTGGATATTGCTTTGAAACAGCGCGCGAATCAATTTATCGGGGAGCAAACGGGTCATCAGCGCAATCAGTTGATTGCGCCAGCCATTAATTTTAACCGCCTTATTTTGTTTTAAAGCTTGCAGGCTTTGTGTAACCACGTCATCAGCAGTCATCCATAACGATTTTGACAGTGTATTCATACGGCTGCGAGTACCGTTGACATCATGAAACTCAGTGTAGGTAAAACCGGGGCAGACAGCAGTCACATGTACGCCAAAATCGCGGGCCTCCAAGTGCAGCGAATGGGCAAACTTAATAACAAAGGATTTCATGGGTCCATAAAGGGTGTGACCGGCTGTCGGCGGTGCCAAACCCGCCAATGAGGCGACCTGTAAGATACCGCCTTGACCAGCTGCTTTCATGGCCGGA
>CAZWVE010000161.1:0-4340 GCA_964636925.1 uncultured Marinicella sp. | reverse complement strand
GAGTAACCGGCTTCGAACCGGTTGGTCGGGAGTTCGAATCTCTCCGGGCGCGCCAACTTCCACCACAGATTTAATAAATACCGAAGTTTAAAACGCATTGCGATTATGTCGTTATGTGCTATTGTGTATTGTATTCAAAACTTCAATTGAAAATGGAACAGGACTTTTGGCACCGCCGTTGGGCAAAGAACGAGATAGGCTTTCATGAGCCCAAGCCCAATGATTTACTGGTTAACTATTTCGATCAGCTACCGTTGAAAACTGACAGCCGGATTTTTCTGCCTTTGTGTGGAAAAACACTGGATATAGATTGGCTGTTGGCACAAGATCATCAGGTGGTGGGTATTGAGCTGAATCAGTCTGCGGTAGAACAACTGTTTAAGCGGTTAAACTTAATTCCCGATAAAACAGTTATCAATAAGCATTTGACTTGTTATCAAGCGCCCAATATCTGTATTTATCAAGGAGATATTTTTAAGCTGACAGCTCAGGAGCTGGGTGTGGTGGACGCGGTCTATGATCGTGCTGCCTTGGTGGCATTACCTGAAGCTTTGAGACAGCAATACAGCCGGCATCTACTTCATTTATGTCCGCACACACCGCAATTGCTTATCGTTTTTAATTATGAGCAAAGCCAAATGGCAGGACCGCCTTTTTCAGTGAGTGAACAAGCCATTCGTCACTATTACAAATCTTATAACAGCATCACAAAACTGACTGTTCGGGAACTGCCCGATGGCCTGAGAGGGGTGAAGGCAGAAGAATTAGCCTGGTTGTTGTTAGCGGAATAAAATAGCTCTAATACCGGCCGATAAAAAAGCCGAAGAACAGTCTTCGGCTTTTTTTTGTCTTTAAGATAGAACTTATTTTAAGTATTCATCCAAAAAGGCCAGGTATTTTTTAGCCGCGGCGATTTGATTGTTCTTTTTACTGAAGCCGTGGCCTTCATCATCGAACACCAGGTAGTCAACATAGGTGCCACCGGAACGAATCGCTTCGACCATGTCGTCACTTTCAATTTTCAAAACCCGTGGATCATTGGCACCCTGCACAATCAGTACCGGGCTTTTCACTTGGTGACCAAAAAATACCGGTGAGATGGCGTGCAGGCGTTCTTCATCGGTGGCCGGATCGCCAAGCTCATCGTACAGGGATTTACGGAAAGATTCCCAATAGGGTGGGATGCTTTTTAAGGTGCGTACCCAATTGGTGACGCCAAAGATATTAATGCCGACTTTAAATTCATCGGTAAAAGCCATGGCAGCCATGGTCAGATAACCACCGTAACTGCCGCCGATAACACCAATCTTGTCATCATCAACCCAATCCAGAGATTGTAAATAATATTTGTTATACACCACATCCTTTAAATCATGATCGCCATGTTTGCGGTCATCTAAGTGAAAGAAGGTTTTACCGTAGCCGCTGGAGCCGCGGTTATTAATCATAAAAATGGCATAACCGTGATTGACTAAATTTTGAATCAGGGGTGAATAACCGATCCGTGATTGACCGCCGGGGCCGCCATGAATGTAAATCAGAGCCGGCACTTTCTGGTATTCTGCCTGTTTGGGTTTGTATAAAATCCCGGGAATTTGTAAACCGTCAAAACTCTCAAATCGGCGCACTTCACCACTGACCAGATGGTTCTCATCAATGGCGGGATTACCGGTCTGAGTGAGGCGTGTGACTCGATTGGTATTGACTTGGTGCACATATAAATTCGCCGGTGAGGTATCCGGAGCCAGATAAAACACCATGGTGTCTGCATTTTTACTGAAGTTAACACCTCTCAGATTGCCTTGGGGTAAACCCGGAAGCTGTAAGGGCTGACCGGTTTCCAGGTCAGTGATGTATAATTTTGTCAGGGCATCTTCATTAACAGCCACCACCCGGTACTGACCATTGTCAGAAAAACCGACGCCTGTAACATCCCAGTCAGCGCTGTAATAGGGGCTGTGGTTTTGGCTTTTCAGGTCATAACGCCAGGCTTGATTAAACTCGCCGTGTGCATTTGTGCCGTAGATCAATTGCGTGCTGTCAGGGGTGAAACTATAGGCCCTATATTGAACATCACCATCATGTTTGGTGATATGTTGAGCCACCTGCTTGGCATATTGTAAATCATACAAATATAAATCAGAATCGGCATTACTGTTGGTTCTGCCGACCACTAACCAGCGACCATTCGGACTGATGGCAGAAATATCATATCCACCCACATTTTTAAACACCATTTGGCGGGTGTAATGATCCGTATCATATAAATACACATCGAAAAATTTGGGATCACGTTCATTACTGGCCACATAGAACTGTTGATCATTATCATGCCATGACAGGAAATTGGCTTTTAGTTCATCGCCCGGTGTTAAGTCTTTAATGGTGCCGTCTATTTCGCGCACATACAAGTGATTGAGCTCATTACCACCTTCATCGGCACTGTATAAAATGCGGTCATCTTGTGGAAACCAGCTAATGGCATAAATGGAATCTGTTGTCGAGTTTGTTAATTGGGTTTTGGCTGAGCCGTCCACAGGAATCCGAAACGCATTATAAATACCGGTTTCATTACTGCTGACCAACACCGCTGAACTGTCTGAATTAAGAGACGAACCGAATAGACTGGTTGTGTCATAAAAAGCCTCAGTGTCATAAACCTTAAAGTCATCAGCAACAGAGGTTGTATCTTTAATCGCAGCTTGTTGGCAAGCAGTTAAAAACAGGAACATACTCACCGTTAAAATTACACGCGTCATCACTATTTCTCTTGGAATAAAGAAATGATTATAAACCATATCCGGCTTAACCGAAAACTAATATACATCAGAAATAATTTTGAAAGAGTTATTTTGGTTATGGGATAAATAAAGCCGGCCACCGCTTACAAGGCATAGATAAGCAATAACAAGATGGTTTATTTTCATAAGAATAATTTAACAGAAGTTTTTTGCTAAGATTAGAATCTCCGATTTACTAACAGTTATTTCGTATGATTGGGTATTTATTACTCATGACAATCTGACGCACAATACAGACAATAAAGCCATGCGAATTGATAAGGTGGATGTCAGCAGTTTTTGATTTTATTCGATCGGTTGCATTATTTCTTAAAAAATTTGTGCTAGAATCATTGCGCTTGCAATAATATAAACGCAACTTTGTGAATATTATTTAAAAAATAGCTTGCATTTTAGTCTGTTTTTTACACCCTCAGAGATTGTTTTTTTTGAGTTTGCTTTGTTGTAAGCAAGGCGGTTATTTTTAATCGTTGCTTGAAAAATTGTTCTTAAATTAAAAATGAGGAAACTAATGAAACCTAATAAATTAATGTTGGCTGCTAGTATCGCCATGGCATTATCCGGTGCGCAATGTGTTTTTGCGTCAGATGAACCGCAAGGTTTGTCAGCGCCGAAGAATACAAAAAACCAAGTACAGCCGACACTTTACTATGTTCAATATAAACCTGGGCAAAAGGCACAGTTACAAAATGCAATCCAGCAGGCTTCGGCACGATCGCAAACGGCTGAAATTAAGCATGAATTGGATCGATACAATACCTTGGTGGTGATGTTGCCTGATAGTGAAGTTTCCAGCATACAGAATAATGCCAATGTGACCTTATTTGAAGAGGTACCTAAACACAAATTATTGGCTCAGGTGACGCCTTGGAATGTGGATCAATTTCAAGCTCGGGATATATGGGATAAAGATCGGAATGGAGCTGTTGATGCAGGCGCTCCTGATGGCAGTGGTTTTAAAGTGTGTATTATTGACAGTGGTTTTTATGCAATACATGATGATTTAAAAGACATTAACTACACAGGCATATCATTTGTTCCCGGTGAAGACTTTACTGAAGATGGCGGCTCACATGGTACCCATGTGGCCGGTACCATTAATGCTGTAAACAATAATATCGGTGTGGTGGGTGTGATGCCCGGTGCGGCTGATTTGCATATCGTTAAAGTATTTAACAATTCGGGTACTTGGGGTTCCACAGCCAGTTTGGCCGTGGCTGCAGAAAACTGCCGGGATGCCGGAGCCAATGTTATTAATATGAGTTTAGGCGGTGGCTATAGTGCATTTGAAGACAGCGTGTTTCAGGAATTATACGATAACAATAATATGATTAGTGTTGCTGCAGCGGGCAACGATGGTAATGCTGCGAGAAGTTATCCGGCTAATTATGATTCAGTGATATCGGTGGGTGGTTTGAATATTGCTGAAGGCATGTATAACAGCAGTCAGCATCCGGCAACCAGCTATGATCCAAATAATCCACCGGCCAATGTGGAATGGGATGTGGTGGAATTAGCCGGCGGCGGAGAGCAGGTATT
>CAZWVE010000160.1:0-4342 GCA_964636925.1 uncultured Marinicella sp. | reverse complement strand
TGGCGTTATAACCGCTTTGTTTAAGGCCCACTAAACGTAAACTCAGATCCAATTGGCTGTTGGCATAACTTTGGTTAGCAACATGGATATATTGCTGGACCCGCGCATTCAGTAAATCACCGGGATAGCGGTTGGCGATGGCCTGGTCATAAACCACCAGTAAATCAATAACCGTGCCGGTGGTTTTCAGCTGAGGCGTGTTGTGCAACGTTTTGAGATTGATTGAATGGTTGTTGGTTGTGTGTGGTTGCGTACCGCAACTGTTGTAGTCGGCATTTTGTGGCATTTTAACCGCCCATAAGCCATTTTTGTCTGTGGTAATGATGTACTGTGTATTGTCTAACCGTACTTGTCCAAACAAACCGCCACCACCCCAGGTTGCATTTATTTCACCGTTGGCAAAAGTATGGTGGAAACTTTGGGCTGTCTTGTTGTCGCCGGATTTGCTTAAATCAGTGGGCAAGGGAATGTTCTGGCCGTGTAAAGTCAGACTTAATTGGCCTGATTTTAGTGGGCTGAGCGACAGGGTGAAAATATCCTCGGCGTTTAAATCCGCATAGGCTTCGGGATAGTCACGGGCATATAATGAACCATGGCATAACAGCAGTAAACAAATTAAATAAACGATACGCATTTTGCTTCATTTTCAAAGGTTACTTTTATTTTACTGCGATTTAAGAACGAAAACAAAGTGACACCGCTGTTATTTATCTCTTGTAACAGCGGTGTGCGGTTGATTATTTTTTCAACGGTCTGTACTTTACACGCTCGGGCTGTAAGTTTTTGCCGTGGCGGTTTTTATAATCCTGTTCATATTCTGAATAATTGCCTTCAAAAAATTCCACGTGGGAATTGTTTTCAAAGGCCAGAATATGGGTGGCTATACGATCTAAAAACCAGCGATCATGTGAGATCACCAGGGCACAACCGGCAAAGTTCAAAATCGCTTCTTCCAAAGCACGTAAGGTTTCCACATCCAAATCATTGGTGGGCTCATCAAGCATCAGTACATTACCGCCAATTTTCAGGACTTTGGCCAGTTGTAAACGGTTGCGCTCACCACCGGATAAATGTTTCACCAATTTTTGTTGATCGGCACCTTTGAAATTAAAGCGCGACAGCCAGGCGCGGGCCGGCACCGAATAGTTGCCGACTTTTATGATTTCTTCGCCATCAGCCACTTCCTGCCACAATTGTTTATCCGAATTGAGGTCTTCGCGAGATTGCGACACATACGCCAATTCCACTGTTGGACCAATGATAATCTCTCCTTCATCGGGCTGTTCGGTGCCTGCAATCATATTAAACAGTGTACTTTTACCGGCACCGTTGGGGCCGATAATACCGACAATGGCCCCTTGCGGTACTTTGAACGATAAATTGTCAATTAAATATTTATCACCAAAGGCCTTGCTGACGTTTTTAAATTCAATCACCGATTCACCCAAACGGGGTCCGGGTGGAATATAAATTTGGTTGGTTTCGTTACGTTTTTGAAAGTCTTTGGATTGCAGCTCTTCAAACTGCCGTAAACGGGCTTTGGATTTGGCGCGGCGACCTTTGGGGTTGGTACGCACCCATTCCAGCTCATGTTTGATGGTTTTCATGTGCGCTTGTTCTTGTTTCGACTCTTGCTCAAGGCGTTTTTCCTTTTGTTCGAGCCAGGAACTGTAGTTTCCTTTCCAGGGAATGCCGTGGCCTCGATCTAATTCTAAAATCCACTCCGCAGCATTGTCCAGGAAATAGCGATCATGGGTGACAGCCACAATGGTGCCTTTGAAATCATGTAAATAGCGTTCCAGCCAGGCCACGGTTTCGGCATCAAGGTGGTTGGTGGGTTCGTCCAATAGCAGCATATCGGGCGAAGATAACAGTAATTGACATAATGCCACCCGCCGCTTTTCACCCCCGGACAAGTTTTTCACCACCGCATCCCAGGGTGGTAAGCGTAGGGCATCGGCTGCCATGTTCATGGTGCGATCCAGATCCCAGCCGTCCGCAGCATCGATTTTTTCCTGTAATTCTGCCTGTCGTGACAATAAATCATTCATGTCATCATCACTCATGGGCTCGGCAAATTTGGCACTAATTTCATCAAATTCAGTGAGTAAGGACTTGACCTCACCCATACCGGCTTCCACATTCTCTCGCACGGTCTTCTCTTCTTGCAATTCCGGTTCCTGTGGCAAATAACCGATATTAATACCCGGTTGGGCACGGGCTTCACCGTTATATTCTTTATCAAGTCCGGCCATGATACGCAAAACGGTGGATTTACCGGCACCGTTTAATCCCAGAACACCGATTTTTGCACCCGGGAAAAAGGACAAGGAAATGTCTTTAATAATTTCACGATTGGGTGGCACGGTTTTACTGACGCCCATCATGGTGTAAATATATTCTGCCATGTTCTTTCGTTGTGTTAAAAAGCGACTATGTTACTGCATATGGCAGCTAAAGTCCTGTGATAGAATGAAGAATTTTTAGGTTATAAATGCGATTCAATCAGCATTCAGGTTTGCTTGTTGTTGGCATCCTTGTCTATTTGTTTATGATGCATCTGGCAAGTATCAACGGACAGCTGCTCAGTGATTCGGTTTCACTGATTTATACTTGTCACAGTTGGCAACAAACTGACCAAATGATGCACCAGTTATTGTCACTATTTTCTCGTAGCAGTAATGAAGCCGGGGGCTCCTTTATGTTTAGGCCTTTGGCTATTTTGTCTTTGTGTACTGATTATATGCTCTGGGGCGAAAACGCGTATGCCCATAAGCTTATTCAATTACTGTGGCATTTAGGTAACGGCGTTTTGTTGTATGTTTTGTTAGCAAAGGTCTGTCGACATTATCAGTTGAATGTTCATTTTGCGGCACTCACAGCTTGCTTGTTTTTATTATCTCATTTAACCCCTGAGATCAGTGTTTGGTTGGCCGGGCGTTTTGATGTTTTGGTGCAAACATGTATGTTGCTGAGTCTGTATGCTTTTTGGGCGCACAGGCGATTACTGGGTTTATTCTGGTTTCTGTTGGCGTTACTCAGTAAAGAGTCAGCCATGTTGATTGCACCCATGATAATCAGCCTCAGTTTTTTTAGACATTGGGGAACGCCCGGTTGGCTGAAAAAAATAACCCTGGAAACATGGTTATATATTGTTTTATTACTACTATACTTTATATACCGATGGTTTATTTTTGGCCAGAGTACCCAGATATATCCGCAAGGTGGCAACATTTTTGACCGCTTAATTGGTCATGCTGCCACATTTCCGCTGTTTTTATGGCACACGCTGTTTGCTGCCGTTAACCAGACCAGCCTGAGTGTAATTTATTTGATTGTCATGCTGGTGTTATGTGTATACAGCTTTGTTCAGGCTCGTCGGCACAATGTATTACGTCTTTGGTTGTTTTTAGTATCTGGTATGGTGATTGTTCTGTTGGCTTTATTAACCCAGATGGGTGCTGGTGAAAAAGCCGGTACCGGGGCACGATTGTTCTATATCATGATTCCCTGGCAAGCGGCATTATTATCTTTGCCCGTTTTGTTTAAAAAAACGTTGAGTTATCGCATTGGGATGCTGGTGGTATTGTTATTAACCGGCCTGATGCACTGTTTGGTCATCAAGCAGTGGACCACAGCGTCACAGATTGCTAAAAGCATTACTCACGGGATTCCCGAAATGGCAGAGTCTGTTAATAAGGATAATTGGGCTTTATTATTGATTCCTGAGCAAATCGGACCGGCATTGTTGGGTCGCAATGCCCAGGGTGGCCTGGCCGTAGAACCTATTCAGAAGCAGCATTACCTGGATTCAGTGGTGCCCTTTATATGGCGTGATTTAGAACAGTGGCGTGAACGGGCCAACAGTGCATTTGTGACTGCGTTTAAAAGTAACAGTGATGAGCCCAATGAATACCCGAAATATGCCTTTTGTATGTTAAAACAGGGAGGCTATAAGCAGCAAACGCTGCGTCGAGATATATTCATATCTGCTGAAGTCTGGCGACGTTTCTGGGAAGACTTCGTTAATGATAGTCAATGCCATCAATAGTGTAACCCGTGAAGTCATCGGTTTGCCATAAGTGCCAGAAACAATTGTCTCATGACATTCCCGAGGGCAGTGATGGTAATGTGCTGTGATTTACTGGTTTTTAAAAGATATCCTCAGGTGAAGTGGGTCATCCAAGTGGCTCAGCTGATTTGCTGGAAAACATAATCAACAAGCCCGTTCGTGGAGAAGTTTGGTCATGGCAAAAGTCTTGCGACAAATTAACCCTCTGAAGGTGGGTTCTTGGGACTTCATTCACTTTTGTTCCCGACAAAAGTGAAAGCGGCCACGGCG
>CAZWVE010000159.1:0-4377 GCA_964636925.1 uncultured Marinicella sp. | reverse complement strand
TCACTGCCGGCATACAAAACTATTTCTACCAAAGCCCACCACCACGAACCTGGATTGCCGCGCAAGCCAAAGCGAAAAAACATGTGGTGCAATCCGGTGATACCCTCAGTGCCATCGCCAGTCGCAACGGCACCAGCATAGACACCATTAAATCGATTAACAACAAAAGCAGCAATTCAGTTATGGTTGGTGAAGTGTTATTTTTGCCCCAGTGATCAACATTTGAAGGGGCCTTTATCTGTGCAGACTTATTGTTAATGGTTTACATCACAGGATTTTTGATTAATCTTTTTGCTTTGTTATTATTGGTTCTGGGATTGTTGTGTTTATTACGACCAACCTCAGTACAGAATTTTTTTGATTTATTTGTCGCCATAAAAAAAGCCCATTTCATTGAACAAATGATTCGTCTGGTGGTGGGTCTGTCCCTGATTCGATTTTCCGAAATGATGACGTATTCAGGTTTGTTTTACGCGTTCGGATGGCTTATTGTTGTCACCAGCTTTTTACTTATTGTACTTCCCTGGCGGTGGCACCAAAAGTTCGCACAGCGGGTGTGATCCCCGTTGTTAACAACCATTTGAAAATTTATGGTTTACTGTCTTTATTCTTGGCAGTGATGATATTTTATGGTGCTTGGGTGCTTGCATAATTATTGAATTAAATGACTAAGTTGATGCGATTTCGAATAGTAACGCGAAAACTTCATAAATGGGTGGGTCTGTTGTTAGCGATTCAGATTCTTTTTTGGTTTTTCAGTGGTTTTTTAATGAGTTTCATGCCGATTGAAGAAATTCATGGTGATCATATCCTGCTGCCTGCCCAGAGTGAACCGGTGACCCTGCAACCTGAAACCGTTCAAGCTTTGGTTGCACAACTCGATACGCCCATAATGACTTTACGGGCTAAGTCCTGGTTGGGTCGAACGGCGATTGAGGTGACAACCCCTGAAAAAATTATGCGTTTTGATGCCGATGGCTTACAAGCCTTGCCACCGATTGATGAGCCCCAGGTGCGCCAAATCATCGCACAACAGGTGGTGCCGCACTATGGCATCAAGACTATTCAATATTTATCACAAGTTCCCGATGAAGCCCGAGGTCGTGAAGCGCCATTGTGGCAGGTTCAACTGTCGGGTGATGAGAACCCGAATGTCTATATTTCCGCACAAACCGGTGACATCGTGGCGGTTCGTACCGACCGTTGGCGTTTGTTTGACTTTGTCTGGATGTTGCATATCATGGATTATGATGAGCGCACAGATTTTAATCACCCGCTGCTTTACTTGACGGCTTTAAGTGCTCTGCTGTTTACCATCAGCGGCATTATTTTGCTGTTTTTTGGTTTTAAGAGACCGTCGAAATAACAACGGATTCTGACTCCATCGTTATTCAGTTTGGTTCTCAAACTCATGTTCCCGACAGATTTTAAACTTATCAGGCAATGGTAGGTATTCACCGGTTAGTTCACATTTGAATTTTTGACCACCGGCTTTTTTGTGGTATTGACAACTGAGGCATTGGCCGAAGCCGGTGTTGTGGTGATTGTGCTGCCATGTTTTTAGCAACTGTTTAATACCGGCTAAAACCTCGGGGTTATCATCCGGTATTTGCACCATATGTTGTGACATCTTTTGTAAACTGTTTTGTCCTTTTTCAGTGAGAAAAAGACGGATGACGCGTTTGTCTTTGGTGCACGGTCTTCTTTCAATATGCCCCGATTGTTCCATGATCTTGAGGGTTTGCGAAATACTGCCTTTGGTTTGACCCAAATATTCACTGATAGCCTGTGCGGTGTTGGAGTAATTATTACAGATGGATAAATATTGCAAAATTTCAAGATTGACCAACTGAAAGCCCTGTTCGCTGGCCGCTTGGCGCATTTGGCTTTTGTACAAAGATGACAGGCGTTCCAGCCAGATTTCAATATTATTTAACATGAGCATATAGTATCGTAACTAAACATTGTTGACAAGCTAAAAAAGTTGTGTATACTGGCCATATAGTTTAGATACTATACTATATGTTTTTTTAATTTTTAAATCGGAGAACAACCATGAGTTATATTCCTTTAATCGACCCGGCCACAACCACCGAAGCGCACAGTCAGATCTTTTCGCAAATCAAAGGTGCTTTTGGCACCATTCCAAATATGTTTAAAGCCATTGGTCAATCGTCGGCTGCTTTAGCCAGTATGTGGACATCCTTTGTGGCCCTGGGTAAAGGTCACATTAACAGTCAACTGGGTGAGCAACTGGCAGTATTCATTGCCAACATGAACCGTTGTGAATATTGTTTGGCGGCGCACAGCCTGTTGGGTCAGAATGCCGGACTTTCTGCTGAACAAATTAAAGCCGCACAAGCAGGCCGTTCCGATGATGCCAGAACCCAAGCGGCGCTTGATTTTGCGGCAAAAATTGTCACGCAACGGGCACAACTGTCAGCGCAGGATGTGGTGCAAGTCAAACAGGCCGGTTTCAGTGATGCTGAAGTGGCGGAATTGGTTGCGCATGTGGCATTAAATATTTTTACCAATTACACCAATGTGGCCTTGGACGTACCGGTTGACTTTCCACAAGTGCAACTGATTCAGGCTGCGTAGTGGCCTTGCCAGGATTTAATCATGAAGATTGATGTTTATGATTCCTTTGCGACCTCAAGCCAAGGTCGTTTAATGCACTTTGATGTGTTTGTTGAATCAGGTACATCGGCGCAGCAGGCTTTGGCTTATGGACAACAGTGGTTACAGTCCATCGGCGAACATGCCGCCGGTTTAAGGCAATCCCATTGTAACTTTTGTCATTCAGAAGCGGCCAATCCCGAAGTGGCGCATCACATAAAAAACCACGGCTATTTCATTTTACAAATGGAAGGCTGCCCGGCACCTTATTAATTATCAATAACATGGAACCGATCATATAACTGGTTCCACAGGAGACTATTATGAAAACAAGTAGATTAAAAATCACACACCGCACTGTGCTTTGGCTTTTCGCCTTTGCCGCAATAAACAGCGTTTATGCCCATGGTGATCAAACTGAACCCGCCAATGAGATTAAAGCGGAGAAAGGCAATGCTAAGCTGGCCGCCTTTGATATCGTGCATGCCAAAATTGAAGCCAGTGATCGCTGGTTAAACTTTGTCATGCAGGTCAGTGACCAGGCCGGTGAAACAAAGCCCACGCCCACCGGCAAATTAGAGGGCAGCGATGTCTTTTCCTATGTCTGGCCGACCAAGATAAACAGTGCCGTGGTTGGATTTGAAGCCGATCAGGGTATTTTATCGATGGCCATTACTTCACATCCGGATTTTGATGACACCCCTTTATTCGATGAAAACGGTGATGGTGATTTAGGCAATGATGGCACGGTTTGGCATTCCCATTGGGTGGTGCTGGTGCCGGATGATGCCTGTGGTGAAGGCGCGTTAAAAGTGAAAGATATTCCCGCCGGCAGTACCCCGAAATTACCAATCACCTGGCCGGGCTTACCCATCTTAATTGACAGTCCCGGCTATTCGCCGGTGATTAACCAAACACAGGTGAGTGTTCGTGTGCCTTTTCATAACGCCAAAGAATTGATTGGTGTGGCCTTTGATGGCGTCACGTCAGGTCTGCGGGTTAATGAAAGTGCCCACGCACCTTTGCTCTGTGTGGTTGATGTGTTCGATGTGGCTTCCGGAGATTTATCTTTACCGGGACAAATCAAGTAAACACCGCATCCCGTGATAAAAGTCAGGCAATCGGAATAATTCTGAACGCTTGGCTTTTATCTTATTGATGCACTGGTTGGTGTCAAGGTAATCAACAGGCATACAATTTGGATTTAATGCAAAGAACATGAAACAGAAACCAGAATTCTTTATAATGATGTTGTCATTTTCTAAGAGTGGTCCTGTTTTATGTGTATTGTGTTTGACTATCGACATATTATTTCGATTTTATTGTTTGCGGTTAGCACACAGTCAGCCATAGCCTTACCGGATGGTGATGGCCGCGAAGCGGTGCAGGCCATGTGTTCAAGTTGTCATGCGGTCAGTCGCATCGAAAGCAGCATGGGTTACAGCCGTGAACATTGGATGGCATTGATGGACACCATGGTTGACTTGTCAGACGACCCCGATAGGCAATTGCTGATCGCTGATTATTTAGCAAAAAATTTCCCGCCCAATCATCAACGCGCAGCCACTTTGATTGATGGTGATGTCAAAATAAACTTCAAAGAATGGGTGGTGCCGACACTTGGTCAGCGCGCTCGCGATCCGGTACAAGCACCGGATGGCAGTATCTGGTGGGTCGGTCAATGGGGTAATTTAATGGGTCGAATTGATCCAAAAACAGGTGGTATGAAGGAATATGCTTTGCCCGATGGTGCCATGC
>CAZWVE010000158.1:0-4404 GCA_964636925.1 uncultured Marinicella sp. | reverse complement strand
TCGATCGTGGAATTAGGTTCTGTTGCGGAAACGCTAATCCCGAACTCGGCACAAAAATTGCCAATAATCTGGGTGTGCCATTGGGCCGCGCCAACGTTGGCCGTTTTAGTGACGGCGAGGTTTCTGTGGAGATTCGTGACAATGTTCGTGGTCAGGATATATTTTTAATCCAACCCACTTGTCGACCCACCGCAGACAATTTTATGGAATTATTGGTCATGGTGGATGCCTTGAAACGGGCATCAGCAAAGACCGTGACTGCCGTTATTCCCTATTTTGGTTACGCCAGACAAGATCGGCGCCCACGCTCAGCACGGGTGCCGATTACTGCAAAAGTGGCGGCAAAAATGATTGCTGCCGTGGGAATTGATCGGGTTTTAACGGTCGATTTGCACGCCGATCAAATTCAGGGTTTTTTTGATATCCCGGTGGATAATGTCTATGCCTCGCCATTGACTTTGGCTGACATGTGGCAAAAATATGACAGTGAAGATGTCACCATTGTGTCGCCGGATATCGGCGGTGTGGTTCGAGCCAGAGCCATTGCGAAACGATTAGGCTGTGAGTTGGCCATTATCGACAAACGTCGGCCGAAACCCAATATGGCAAAAGTGATGAATATTATTGGTGATGTCAAAGGTAAAATCTGTATCCTGGTGGATGATATGATTGATACTGCCGGTACCTTGTGTGCGGCCTCAACCGCACTGATGGAATGGGGCGCGAAAGAAGTGAACGCGTATTGTGTGCATCCGGTGCTATCCGGCAATGCCATTGAGAACATTGAAAATTCAGACATTAATGAGCTGGTTGTGACAGACACCATACCGTTACAACCCGAAGCCCTGAATTGTAAAAAAATTCGTCAATTGTCGGTCGCTGAAATGCTCGGCGAGACAATCAGACGTATTACTAACAGAGAGTCTGTTAGCTCCATGTATATCGACTGATGACACAGTCGGTTTTTTAAGATCCTGGTCGCAAGGGTCTAACATTTAATTAGGATTTATTTATGGCTATTTATAAAGTTGATGCAAAACTCCGTGACGATGTGGGGAAAGGTGCGAGCCGCCGCTTACGTCGTGAAGGACGAGTTCCTGTGGTACTGTACGGTGCCGGCCGGGAACCCAGAAATTTAACACTGAACCACAACAAAGTACTGCGGTTAATTGAAGACGAAGGTTTCTTCTCCAGTATTATTGAGTTTTCCGCAGATGGCGGTGCCAAGCAAAAAGTGGTTATTAAAGACATGCAACGTCATCCGGCTAAACCGGTAATTATGCACATGGATTTTATGCGTGTGGATGATAACCAGGAATTGGTTATGAATATACCAATTCACTTCTTGAATGCAGACAGTTGTCCCGCCAGTAAAGTGGCTGGTATCGTTATTGATTACCAAATGCATGAAATTGAAATTACCTGTTTGCCAAAAGATTTACCGGAAAGTTTTGAGGTTGATTTGGCTGACTTTGATGTCGGTGATGCAATTATGCTCAGTGATATTGATATGCCTGAAGGCGTTAAAGCCATGGCATTCTTACGTACTGATGACGAAGATTATGATGATGTGATTGTTAATACTGCCACAGTCCTGGATACTTCTGATGAAGATGAAGTTGAAGAGCCGGATGTGGATGTGCCGACTGTTGATGAGGCGGCTTCAGAAGAAGATGCTGACACAGCTGACGATAAAGATAAAGACGAATAAACATCTTTCTTTATTATCGATCAAAACCACGGCATTTTTTATAGAGTGTCGTGGTTTTTTTATGTTAACAGTTCAGGCAACTGCTAAAGGCTAACCATGATTGAAGTTATCTTTGGGCTCGGTAATCCCGGCCAGGAATATAAAAACACCCGTCATAATGCCGGATTTTGGTATCTCGATGCCCTGGCACAGTATGTCGGTGCCACCTTTAAAAAGGAAAAAAAATTTAAAGCAGAGGTGGCCCGCACAGATTTTTTTGGTGATAAATTATGGTTGGTTAAGCCGCAGACCTTTGTCAATCGATCCGGACAAAGTGTTATCCCATTTACCCAATTTTACGGTATCGACGCAACACAGGTGTTGGTGGCTTATGACGAACTGGATATCCCGCCGGGTACCGCTAAATATAAGCGCGGTGGCGGTCATGGTGGCCATAATGGCTTGCGTGATATTATCCCGGGCTTAGGGCCCGATTTTAAACGCTTACGCATTGGTATCGGCCATCCCGGCAATAAGCATCAAGTGACCCCCTGGGTGTTGGGTCGGCCCAGCCCAGACGACAGTATCCTTATTGAGCGTTGTATTGAGCAATGTTTGGATGTGACCCGGGACATGGTCAAGGGTCATGATGAACAGGTCATGCAAGTACTTCATACTGTGGCCGATAAATAGTCGCCCACAGCCTTTGAAAAGCAGGCTTCATCCACTAAAAAGGCATCGTGTCCCTGAATGGAGTCCGTGATACTAATGCGACAGTCAATACCGGCTTTTTTTAATAATTCATAGACGTCATGTTGTAACCAGGGTGGGAACAATAAATCCGTTCTGGTACCCATGACAAAGGCCGATTCAACAGTTATATCCGATAACGGATTAGCGCGGTTTTTGGCGGCTTTATACTGATATCCGTCAAACCAATCCATGGCCCGGGATAAATACAAATAGCAAATCGGATCGAACTGGTGAATAAAACGGTTGGCATGATGTTCCAAATAGCTTTCCACAGGAAATTCAATGCCAAAAGGATGATCGGGTACTTTTTTTAAAGAGCGCGGAAAACGTTCATTCCACTCTTCGGCTGAACGGTACGACAACATGCCGATTTTACGGGCAAACTTCATGCCATCAACTGGCCAGTCTTCCCGGGAATAAAATCCGCGATTAAAATTATTATCGTTGATAATGGCCTCGCGTTGTAAGGAACGAATGGCGGTACTAAACGGTGGTGAGGCCATACCCGCGGCAATTTGTATCCAATGGCGTGTCAAATTCGGGTGCTCTTGCAAAAATGCAGTGCCGGTCATGCCGCCCATGGATGGGCCGATTAAGGCATGTAAACGGGTAATACCCAGATGTTGGCATAACAAAGCATTGCTGTTGGCGATGTCTTGTAGGCATAAATCGGGAAAATCAAAGCGATAGGCACGATTATTTTTTGGGTTGATGGTTGCCGGACCGGTAGAACCTTTGCAACTGCCCAGGGAACTGGCGCATATCACGTAAAATTGATTGGTGTCAACGGCTTTACCGGGACTCACCATAAATTCCCACCAGCCGTCCTGATCATCTTGATAATGACGACACACATGTGAATCGGGAGAAAGACCGGTTAATATCAGAATGGCATTATCTCGTTTATCGTTTAATTGCCCCCAGGTTTCATACTGTAATTGCGCGTTATAAAGTTTGCCGCCGCGATGGAACGTAAACGGTGAGGGCAGTTGATAATGTTTAATATAATCGGGCATGGTTCAGCATAGAAAACGGCCTCACATGAGGCCGTAAAAATGGATTTATTGTAGCACAAAGTAGCACCGAAAAAAGACGTCGCGAACGCCTTTAAATGGTGTTTCTATAACGTCGTATATAAATGGCAAGAGCAATGGTTATGGCGGCAAAAACAAGACCGTAAACTAATTCGGTTTTCATTAAGCCGTAAAACATATTCTGTATTACTTCGATGCTGGTGTGCTCAGTGGCGTCAAAATCCATGTGCTCCAAATCACGTTCGCCGATACCCGTGGCAAACGGCGTGGTGGCTTTGGCAAAGACCATAGCAATGGATTGAAAAAAACCGAATTTGAATAAATTTAAATTGACCAGGGCGTTGTACCAATACCACACAAATCCTGCCATTAAAGGCGCAAACACTGCCAATAAAAATGGTCGCCGCTTAGCCACTGAAGAGGCGAACATAAGCCAACCGTATAATGGCAATGCCCACAGCGCCTGAACCAGACAACCGACCATAAAGGCACCCCAGTTTTCAATAAATGAAATATTGAGCCACAGCAATGTGAATGGATTAAGACCATTAATCAGTAATATCAAGCTGATAACAATAAACATCAATAAATGACTTATTATTAAACCAAAAACGAAAGTCGCCGGCGCCACCACGGTGGCAGTCACCAGTTTAGATAAAACCGTTTGGGTGTCGGAAACCGGCAACGACTTATAAAATAAAATACTGCCGTCTTTTCGGTCGTCATATAAACTGCCTAACAGAAAAAAGAACACAACTATAAACAAGATAAAATGGAATAATGAACCGGTCATCAACATAAACACATCTAAGGCAAAATTAATTTTATCGTCACCCAAATGTTGTAGAGAGCCAATGGCAAACTGCAAATTATCACCACCGCTGACATCGAGAACACAACGAGCAGTGGTAAAATCGCTTAACATCG
>CAZWVE010000157.1:0-4427 GCA_964636925.1 uncultured Marinicella sp. | reverse complement strand
CGCTTAAACCCCCAGTGGTGGAACCGATAAAAGCAAAAAAAACAATCGGCATGATAAACAGCCACAATAAAACAATTTTATCCTTAAGGGTAACCAGAAGATCCCCAACGGCAATAAATTGGATGTTTTTCATACGTTATTGTGCCTCGTTAAACGGTTCAATAAAGTCCGATTAATCAACCCAAATACCCCAATAATGGCAGTGGCTATAAGACCGGCTGACAGTACATAGTTTTGTTGGTTAAACATCGCGTCTTTAATGGCCTGCAGAAAATAACCGTTTGGGAAATATAAGCCAACTTGTGCCAACCAGTCCGGTAAGGCCTCCATGGGAAAGAAACTGCCACCCAACATTAAAATGGGGAAAATTGCGGCATTGACCACAATATTGGCCGAGCGCTGCGTCGGCATGAGTAATACCAGTGATAACAGGATTTGCCACATGGCAAAGCCACTGATCACTAAGCCAATCATCAACAGCGGCCATTGTCGTGCAGGTAAACCAAAATATAGCCCGCCGAGTACAGACAACATCAAGACGATACCACTAAAAATAATCAGTACAGCCCACTGCTGGCCAAAAAAATAGGCACTTAAGCCGCGTGATGAAGCACTCAGCCGGGTCAGCACACCCGATTTTAAATCATCCCAAATGAGCATTGCCAAAGAGCTGATGCTAAACAGTAGGGCCATCATAATCGCTCCGGGGAACATCAGCAGCCCAAAATTGACTGAGGTCGAAGGCTTATCGGTTTCCTGTTGCCGTTCTTTCAGCTCGATTAACAGCGGGTCTAAACTCATCGCAAAAACGTCTATGCGATCACGAATAGACAGACTCAAGGCAGTGAATTCAAGATCTGATAAATCATCATTGCTGTTTATGGCTGCTATGGTGGCCAATTCCTCACGAAACAATTGCTGTAAATAGCCGCCGGCATCGGTAAAAAGTAGTAAAGCAGATTCAATTAAGTCAGGAATAACAGTCTGTGCAGGATTTTTAACCAGCGATAAAGTGGTGGGTTTTTGGTTCAGGAAATCACTTGCAAATTCCGGTTCAATGGTAAGCCAGGCACTGGCATCACCTGACTGCATGATATTTTGCCCTTGTTCAGTGTCGACTTTTTTAATTCCTATCCAGCTCGATAATTCACCCTGGGATAGACTGTTGACCAGTAAGTTGGAGACAAAAGAATCGTCTAAATCGGTGACCAATAAGGTACCGCGTGATTCGTCCTGATCACCGCCACCGGTGATAAAACTCATCAAAAAGACAATGATAATGGGAATCGTGATCCAGGAAAACAGCCCCCATTTTTCACGCACCACTGATTGCAGTCTGATTTTAGCGATTAAGTGAGATAAAGATAACATCAGTGGTCTTAGTCGCGTAGTTCACGACCGGTGAGTTTAATAAAGAGACTTTCCAAATTAGCCTGTTGCACCGAAGCTTGGTGTACTTTCTGCGAATCAAAACGAGCCAAAATCTCCGACAATTGAGACGAGGCGTTGCTCGTCATCAGGCGGATTTGTTGGGGCGTGAACTCAAGTATTTCATAGTGATCTAATTGGGCTTTGTCGGCCTCAGAAAATTGCCCCTCCAGTGTTATCAGATCTTTTTCACCCATCTGTTTTCTGAGTTCGGTAACACTGCCCTGAGCGATAATTTCTCCCTGGTCGATAATACCGACACGATCACATAATCGCTCCGCTTCTTGCATATAGTGGGTGGTATAGAGCACGGCAGTACCCTGGTTTTTTAAGTCCTCAATGGCAGATAATAAATGTTCCCGTGACTGCGGGTCGACACCCACGGTGGGCTCATCCAACAACAAGGCTTTCGGGTGATGGATAATGCCACAGGCAAAATTCAAACGCCGTTTCATGCCACCTGAGAAATTATTAACCGGTTCTTTGGCCCGTTTGTCCAAGCCCACTTGTTCAAGCACTTCTTGTTGACGAAGTTTAAGGACCTGACCTGACAAACCATAGGCACGCCCCCAAAACTGTAGATTCTCCCGTGCCGATAGATCCTGGTACATGGCCAGATCCTGTGGCACTAAACCCAAATGTTTTTTGGCTTGAATCGGTTCATTGTGAATGGAATGACCATTAATCAGGCACTCGCCCTCATCAGGTACTGTCAGGCCGGATAAACAGCGAATGGAGGTGGATTTTCCCGCTCCATTGGGCCCTAAAAGACCATAAATCTCCCCCGGCTTGACCTCAAAGGAGACCTTTTTTATCGCCTCTATCTGCCCAAAACGCTTAGAAATTTGAACAACATTTAACACATTAAATCCCCGAATCTTTTAATGGCTACTTTAGCATGACTGACTGACCGCTAACAATATGGCATTCGTCACTAAATCAATGAAGCCGGACATGTTTGTTGCTTAAAACTGTTACAATAGGCTTGTTTTAATTCAGATGGAAAAGCTGTGAAGTGGTTAAATGGGGTGTTGGTGCTGTTGTTGATTCTGGCGCTGTGGCAGTGGCAGTTTGGTGACGGTGGCCGACAGGATTTAAAACAAAAGCAGCAGCAGTTGGACGCGCAACAGGCGCAGATAGACGAATTGGAACGGCGTAATGATCGTTTGGCCGCCGAGGTGGCGAGTTTAAAAACCGGTTTGGAAGCGATTGAAGAGCGGGCCCGTGCGGAGCTGGGTATGGTCAAGGAAGGTGAAACCTTTATTCAGGTGGTGAATCCGCCGGAAAATCAGGATTAACTTTTGGCACACCGTGATTTACATTTACTGTTATTGGCCGCCGGTAGCGGTCGTCGCTTTGCTGCCGGGGCTGATGACGCCTCTACCCCGAAACAATACCTCAAAATAAAGGGACAAACTGTTCTTGAACACAGTTTACATGCCTTTAAAAATACCGCTCTGACCTCTGCGGTGATAACACTCAGTCCCCATGATGCCCACTTTATGGCTTTAACATTTAACACCGCTTTTCCGCTCAGTCACACAGAAGGCGGCACCACGCGGGCAGCATCCGTGCGTCTGGGATTACAGGCTTTACAGCAAGGCGGTGCCGCGGATTCAGACTGGGTGCTGGTGCACGATGCTGCCCGTTGTTGTGTCACTGAACAGGAAATCCATGATTTAATTCAAGTCTGTGTATCTGCGCAGCGTGGCGGCTTATTGGTGAACCCGATTAACGACACCCTCAAATTTTCTCAAGATGGACAGCGGGTAGATAAAACCATCAAGCGTGAACAAGTGTATGCGGCATTAACCCCGCAAATGTTTGTTTTGGGTGATTTATTGAGTGCTTTAACGGCTGCTGACCAACAAGGGATGACCATCACCGACGAATCCTCCGCGATGGAAGCCATGGGTGAACGACCGTTGATGGTACCAGGTCGGGCCAGTAATATTAAACTGACGCGGGCTGAGCAACTGCCTCAGGTTGAGTCTTTTTTAAGTCATATAACGGTGTTACAGGGAGAATAATATGCGCGTAGGATTGGGTTTTGATGTGCATGCCTTTGGTGAAGGTGATCATCTGATGCTGGGCAATGTCCGTATCCCGTATAACCGTGGTTTTATCGCCCATTCCGATGGCGATGTGCTGATTCATGCCATCTGTGATGCCCTGTTGGGGGCTTTGGCGTTGGGTGATATCGGTGATCATTTTCCACCGAATGATCCCAAGTGGGCGGATTGTGACAGTGCCGATTTTTTGCGCCATTGTCATAAATTGGTTCACAAAGCCGGTTATCAAATCGCCCATATTGACACGGTGATTATGGCAGAACAGCCCAAAATCGGGCCCCATAAAAAAGCCATTCAGGATAAATTGACAGAAATTTTAGACCTCAAAATTAACCAGGTCAGCGTCAAAGCCACCACCACCGAGAAACTTGGTTTTGTGGGCCGGGAAGAAGGCATGGCGGCGCAAGCCATCTGCTTACTGACAGCAGTTAATAACTTCTGATAAGATAGTGTCTTTCTCAAATTAACAGGACGTGCCATGTATCCGGCTTTAAAACACACCCATGCCTTATTGGCAGTAATCAGTATTCTTCTTTTTCAATACCGCTATTGGGCTTTTGCAGTCAAAGTTCGTACACCCGGTAAATTCTTTAAAATCACCCCCCATATTATTGATACTTTACTGTTGGTTACCGGTATTACTGTGGCGTATATCGTTGGTTTTACGCTGGGGAATTCACCCTGGTTAACCACTAAAATAGTGGCATTATTTTTCTATGTGGGTTTTGGTGTTCTGGCAATGCGTGGCCGTGGTCAGATGCGTTGGGTTGGCTACTTATTGGCGACCCTAACCTTTATTTATATCGCCGCTGTGGCAGTGACCAAAAACCCGACCTTTTTTCTTTAATTTATGACGCCCGGTGAATAGACAACGCATCCGCTATTACCTGTCATTGGGCAGTAACCTCAATCGCCGGGCGCATTTGG
>CAZWVE010000156.1:0-4454 GCA_964636925.1 uncultured Marinicella sp. | reverse complement strand
TTGTTCATAATAGTGGCGTAAAATCACCTGCTTAAAGGAATCATCCAACCAGGTTTGCTCAGTAATGGTGCGTTCACTCAAGCCTGTTTTTTTACTGATGACAGCAATTAGCGCGGCCATCATTGGCGCATCATTTTGTGAGACTTGACCTTCCACAAGAGCGGCTGCCGTGTTTAAATTGTCTGTTTGTGCTGTTGCCGTGGTACACAACAAACACATGAAGATAAGCATAACTTTCATGCGCCTAATTATAAAGGAAGATACCCCCAATAAAACAATTAAAAACAGATAAAGAGAACTGGCGGCGATTTATCATGAAGACTTTGTCTCATTCACATATGGTCTGATTTTCAGAAAAACAGTGCTCTATTTATTACCACTTTGATGTCACAATCGAATACAATCGCACTTGCTCAAAAGTCCGTAATGACATGACCGATAAAAAGCCCTACACTTATCAACAAGCCGGTGTGGATATTGATGCCGGCAACGCATTGGTGCAACGCATTAAACCATTTATTAAAACCACCCACCGACCCGGCGTTATGGGATCTTTAGGCGGGTTTGGCGGATTATTTGACCTCTCACAGATTAATTGTGCTAACCCGGTTTTGGTATCAGGCACCGATGGTGTCGGCACCAAGCTTAAATTAGCACAACAAATGAATGACCACAGCACCATCGGTATCGATTTGGTGGCCATGTGTGTTAATGACATTATTGTCATGGGTGCAGAACCGCTATTTTTTCTGGACTATTATGCCTGTGGCCAACTGAATAATGATCAGGCCGCTGAAGTCATTCGTGGTATCGCAGAAGGTTGTCGATTATCCGGTTGCGCCTTAATCGGCGGTGAGACTGCAGAAATGCCGGGTATGTATGACCGGGGTGACTATGACCTGGCCGGTTTTGTGGTGGGCGTGGTTGATAAAAATCAGATTATCGACGGCCGTGATATTGAAGCCGGTCACCGCATCGTTGGTGTTGCTTCAAGCGGCCCTCACAGTAACGGTTATTCACTCATCAGAAGGCTCATCAAAGACCATAAACTGGACCTCAACACTGCCTTTGGTGACAGCACTTTAGGGCAAACATTATTAACCCCGACAACCCTCTATCCAAAACCGGTATTAAGCCTACTGTCCAATGAAGCACCGGTATTGGGTATGGCCCATATTACCGGCGGTGGTTTAATGGAAAATATTAATCGTGTTTTACCTGAAGGTCTTGCGGTTGAACTAAAACGAGACAGTTGGCCATTACCTAAAATATTCAGCTATCTACAAGAACTGGGCAATATAGAAGAAATCGAATTATTAAAAACCTTTAACAGCGGTATTGGTTTATGCCTGATTGTGCCGGAAGATGCTGTCAATAAAACCATTGCACATTTTCAGTCACAACAGTTGGATGCCTGGTCAATTGGTCAGATTATAAAACACACCGGCCAAGACGTGACTTTGGTTTAATGCGTGTTGTTGTTTTTATTTCCGGGCGTGGCAGTAATCTGCAGGCACTGCTGGAACAGCAAAATAACTACACCATCAGCCATGTCATCAGTAACCGTTCGCAAGCGGCAGGCTTACAAATTGCACAAGACTACGGCGTAGCAACGACAGTGATATCTTGGCGTGACCCCAAGCAAGCAGAAACAAAAGCCCTCTCTTTACTCAATGACATTAATCCTGACTTGATTGTACTGGCCGGTTTTATGCGGGTTTTATCTGCTGGTTTCGTATCAAACTTTCCCTTTAAAATCATTAATATACACCCCTCTCTTTTACCACTTTATCCGGGTCTTAACACCCACCAAAGAGCTTTAAATGATCAGCAAAGTATACATGGCGCCACAGTTCATTTTGTTGACCAGTACTTAGATCAGGGTCGCAGCATCAGTCAATGCCAGATCAAAATCACCGCTGAAGACACTGCAGAAACTTTAGCCCATCGCTTGTTGTCCAAAGAGCATCAACTTTTAACAACCACAGTCAATAAAATAGCCAGTGGTGAAATTTATTGGCAAGATAATCAACTTTACTATAATAATCAGGTCATTACCCAACCCATTGTATGGTCAAAAATTTAATCACTTTTATCACTCAACTGATTGTTTTCTTTGGTTTGTCTTTTACTGTTCAGGCCAACCCCCAGCCTTATACTGCCATATATGACGTTTATGAAGACAATAAAGTTAAAGCCACTTTAACCAGTAGCCTGAAAAAGGTTGGCGAAAAGCAATACCAATTAACAGATATCAGCGAAGGCACGGCCGGCTTAGCCTCGTTACTTAATTTTAAACGCACCGAGCGGACTGATTTTATTTACCGTGGTCAGACACCCGAAGTTATCCATCACAGCATGAATCAAAAAGTCGCTTTTAAAACCAAAAGTTATGAATTTAGTCACCAACCAGGTGAGACCAGTTATCAAGGAACTGACCAAAAAAAACCGTTTCAACTGAACAGCCAACAACCACTGCTTAGCAACCAACTGATGTCCTGGCAATTGACTCAACAAGTTTGTCACAACCCAAAAAACAATATGCAATGGCCTGTGCTTAAGTCTGAACAAGCTAAACTGTATTATTTCAAGATTACCGCAATTGATAACAACAGAACCCTGGTTCATCGGCAATATCAAAACAGGCCAGATAAAAGCACTGCAATTTGGATTAATACTCAAGACTGCTATATTGAAGAAATCACCTATCAAAAAGACAATAAAGTTGTACGCACCATACTTAAAAACATTGACTTCGACTAACCATGAAATTGGCTAAACCGCCCTTACCAACCCGCAAAGAGCTGCTGATTTTATCGGTATTATGGCAATTAGGTCCAACCACAGTTCGCGCCGTACATGAACACCTGAAACAACGACAGCAAACAACCACCTACACCACCACCCTTAAAATGATGCAGGTTATGCTGGACAAAGGTTTACTGGTTAAGAACAGTGAACCAATCGCCCACATTTACACCACCAAACTATCGCAAGAAACCACCCAAATTCAACTTATCCAAGATTTAATTGACCGGGGGTTTAATGGTCGTTATCAAGACTTGCGGAAACTGTTGGAAAAAATACAAAAATCTCAATAACATCTCAACAATAAATAATGATAAAGTAATCCGTCATTTGTAAAAATAAAAGCCTATGTCAACAATTCATATCAGCTACCCTATGCCTTGCAGTATTGAACAGAGCCAGGAAGTCATCGATGACTTACTCAATGATCTGGCTGAAAAATACCATATTCACCACCAGGCCATTGGTGATAACCAATATAAGTTAACAGGCAGCGGCATCAAAGGTGAGGTTAAATTAGACCACGAAGAATTATTAATTACAGCACAGCTAAACTTTATGATGATGGCTTTTAAGCCCATTATTGAAAAAGAAATCCACCGGCAATTAGATAAATAGTTTCATCACTTAAGCTAAATCAAAATAACTAACAGGCATAAAAAAACCGGCACAATGACCGGTTTTTTTAACATTTAATGTAAATTGATTTTACGATTTTCGTTCAATAACATCATGCAATTCTTCAGCGGTTCTGGCATAAATAGAAACCGGTTCAATATGTCGGTAAAGAATATCTAAATTCTTGTCCAATAAATAAACCGCCCGTTTAACACCAAACCAGCCAAAGGCATCATATTGCTCTGCCACTTCACCTTTTTCGTCACTCAGCATAACAAACGGTAAATCATGCGCTTTCTTAAAAGCTTTAATGGTCTTCATGTCATTGCCGGAAATGCCAATCACTTCAACGCCTTGTTTTTTAAACGCATCGGCTTCTTCTTTATAATCCAAAAATTGTTTTTCACAAATCGGCAAGCCGTCTCCCGGATAGAACACCAACATCATCTTACTTTTCGCTTTGGAAGATAATTTATAGGGTTTACCATTATCGGCAATCAACGAAAAATCAGGGGCTTTATCACCGGTTTCTAAAGACATAATTAAAATCAACTTTCTAAGGAAACGGCGTATTTTAGCCGTTTTCACAAAAAATAAAAAGGCCATGACCGTTTCCGCTTAAAATAAAGTAAAAAGTCGCTAAAAAATTTCTGGAAATAAGCGATTAATTAAGATAAAGTACGCAACCCATGTGGCAAGGCAGTTATCACGACCCTTAACCACAAATCCGAGCTGATGACTCACTAAAAACATCACACAATGCGGAGAGATGGCAGAGCGGTTGAATGCGATCCGGGCGTAAAAATTTTGTAAAGACTTCTTTGGCTACGCCAAAACCGTCTTGAGAATTTTTACTGGATCTATAACGGCTCCTTAGTGAAGGCTTCTTTGACTGCGTCAAAACCGCCATCACACGATGTCTAAGCTGGTCTTGTCAAGACCGGTGCTATTGTAAGCTTGAGCTGATGACTCATTAAAAACATCACACAATGCGGAGAGATGGCAGAGCGGTTGAATGCACCGGTCTT
>CAZWVE010000155.1:0-4506 GCA_964636925.1 uncultured Marinicella sp. | reverse complement strand
TCTGAATTTAAACATTGGAATTCAATAAGATTTCTTACTTAGCTGGTATTTAACTTATCCAGTTAATCAGTTTCTTTTTAATTTTAGTAAATGGGGCACGTACCAGGTTATTGCCGTTAAGGCGAGACTGGTAATAGACGGATTTCATGTGGCTCATGGTAACAAAGCCCTGGTAGCCGTGATAACTGCCCATGCCACTGGCGCCGATACCGCCGAAGGGTAATTTTTGTTGGGCGAAATGCACCAGGGTTTCATTGACCGCCAATGATCCCGATGAGGTGTTTTGTTTGACCCGGCGGATTGTTTGGCGCTTGTTGCTGAATAAATATAAGGTCAGCGGTTTGTCGCCTTGATTAATGGTGTCAATGGCGTCGTCTAAATCTTGTACAGCGACAATCGGCAGGATCGGGCCGAAGATTTCTTCCTGCATTAAGTCATGTTGTGGTGCGGGATTATTGACAATCACCGGTGCCATGCGATTGGCTTGGTTTTGATAATCAGGATAAAGTTGAATGATTTGTTCGCCGGGTAATTGCTTCAGCAGTCCTTGTAGGCGTTCAAAATGGCTGTTGTTGACCACGCAGCTGTAATCATCATTGCTTCTGTCTATACTTGGATAGGCATTGTGGGTGTGTTTTTTCAAAGCGGCAATGAGTGCTTCAATGCGGTCGTTTTCAATCAAGACATAGTCCGGGGCAATACAGGTTTGTCCGGCATTAAACCACTTGCCTTTGGCGATACTTTTGGCGGCTTTGTCCAGCGGGTAATCACGGTCGATCAGGACCGGTGACTTACCGCCGAGTTCTAAGGTCACCGGCGTTAAGTTTTCGGCGGCATTGCGCATAATGATTTTACCGACGCGGGTGGAGCCGGTGAATAACAGGTGATCAAAGGGCAAGCGACTAAATTCATCGGCCACCGCGACATCACCAAGTACCACGAACACCTCATCATCAGAAAACACCTCGCTCAATAAAGACTGGATTAATTCGGCAGTTTTTGGCGTCACTTCTGAAGGTTTAATCATCACCCGGTTGCCGGCGGCAATGGCGGCGGTCAGGGGGCCGGCCACCAGGTTAAAAGGGTAATTCCAGGGAGCCATAATACCGACCACACCTTTGGCTTCGGGCACAATGGCGCATCGCGACGGCCAGAATTTCCAGTCAGCGGTCCATTTTTCGGCTTTGACCCAACGCGGCAGATGCTTCATGGTGTGTTTAATGTCCTCTAAGTTGACCAACACCTCGGCCAATAAGGTTTCGCTGGAAGCGCGGTGGCCATAATCGCGGTTAATGCTGTCGATAATGCCTTGTTTATTCTGCTGTATAGCCTTATAAAGTGCTTTTAATCGGTCTAAACGCTGATCTAAGTTCAAAGCCGGCAGGGTTTGCATTTGGTTTAATTGAGTCTGCATAAAATTCACGCGATGGGTAAATAAATGGTAATAATGGCACCGTCTTTATGGTTACCGGCGGTAATGGTGCCGCCATGTTCTTCGACGATCTTTTTGACAATGGCCAGTCCCAAACCGGAGCCGCCGGGCTTGGTGGTTTTATACGGTTCAAAAATATGTTCCATAATATCGGCATTAAAGCCATGACCGTTGTCTTCTATGGTTAATAGTAACGCATTATCGGTGCGACGGGTAGTGATGCGGATGGTGACGTTGTCATTATCGGCACTTTCCTGGGCATTTTTAATCAGGTTAGTGAGTAATTGTTTGATTCGGCCGCGGTCTAACAGTAATTGCGGTTCGGGTTCGGATAAGTCCAGTTTAAATTGAATGGTGGGTTGCGACAGGGTGTATAAGTCGACAATTTCCTGAATGATTTGGTTTAAACCGCCCAATTCTTTTTTCAGTTCCGGTGGTTTGGCGTAATCGGAAAAGGCGTTTACCAGGGTTTTTAAATGCGCCACCTGAGAGACAATGGTTTGCGTGGCACGGTTCAGAATTTCGTCCTCCTCTTTGGATAATTTACCGGTAAATTTTAGATGCATGCGTTCCGCTGACAGTTGTATCGGCGTCAAGGGGTTTTTAACTTCATGGGCCAGCCGTCTGGCCACTTCCGACCAGGCGGCATCACGCTGAGCCTGATTGATAATGGTTTGATCATCAAAGACGATAACATGACCGCCACCTTCAATATCCTTTTCACTGATTTGACTGCCGCGTACCAGCAATACCCGCCGAAGTGAATCTTCCGCAATCAAGACTTCTTGTTGCCAGTAGCCGGTTTGGTCAGCCACTTTTTGTTTAATCAGACTCACCAGGGGCGTCAGGGTGGCATTTTTCATGGCCAAATAATCAATATTTTGGTTGTTGATGTTAAGCCCGTCCAGGTGCAAAATCTTTAACGCCGCCTCATTGCTTAAGCGTACCCGTAAATCATGATCGATGCTGATAACGCCGCTGGACAGGTGTGACATCACTTTTTCTAAATAAGTGCGTTGGTTTTCGGCTTCAGACTGGGCCCGGTGGGCAAGCGCACTGGAGGCGGCAATCTGTGCCGACATGCTGTTAAAGGATTGCACCAGCATGCCCAGTTCGTCTTTCGAATCAACCGGAATAATCTTACTGAAATTACCTTCTGCAATGGCTTCGGTGGCTTCGGATAATAACCGAATCGGTGCCGCCAGCTTACGTGCTGAAGAAAAAGCCCGTAAGATGGCCAACAACACACTAAGTAACAGCACGATGGTTAAGATAATCAAAAAAGTGCTTTTTAATTGTTGCCTTTGGAAGGTTTGTTTGTTGTATTGGTGGTACTGGGTTTCAATGTTAATGGTCAAATCTTCATATTCTTCCGGAATCGGAAACAGCGCTTGCAGTAAACGGTGACTGCCCATTGAAATCGACTGTCGGGAAGAAATCGGCACCGCCACCCGAATTTGTAAACCCTCATCACCGGCAGATTCCACCCGGGCATAGTTGCGGTTATTACTGACTTCGTTATAGGCGCTGGTGGGCATTACTTGTTGCGGTAAATTTAACGGATCTAATTGGCTGGAGCCAATCAAACGGCCGTTGGCATTGTAAATACTGAGTGAAGTGGCTTTGGTGGTATCAAGTAATCGATCCAGGTAAATAGACTGATTTAAGGGATCAATATCAGCCAGTTGTTCCGCCAGGTCTTTACCGGTGTTTAGATGCGCTAAGGTTTGTGTGTCTAAAAATATCTGGCCCAGGGTGATGGCGTCTTTAAAAGCGGCGTCGGTTTTCACATCAAACCAGGAATCAATATAGCGGTTGACCAGCAAGTTGGCAAACATATAAACAATCAATACCGGCGGTAAAGACAGGCCGGTAAACATCAACACCATGCGGGTGGTGAGTTGCGAGCCTGCGGCATTTTGTCGTCGCCTGAGATAAAGCCAGACAATGCGCTGAATAATAATTAACACCAACACAAACACAGCCAGCAAGGCAGCTCCCACCAGCCATAAATATAAACGGTTAAACTGTGCCGAACTCTGCATGGCAAGAATCAGCAAATACATGGCCCACAGCAAGATACCAATTAACAGCACGATAGACAGGTTTTTAGTCAAGATGATTTTTCGGAGTTTTTTTATCATGGCCCATCCGTGTCGGGTAAGGCCTGACGTACCGGTTGTGCCCGCAGTGACCACTGTGGATCTAATAAAATCGGTAATTGCATGGTTGAGGGCAGCGCCCGTTGATCTAAATAAAAACGACCTTCAACGGTGGTTGCGCGCGAATCATGGTCAAGGTTAAAACTTGTTTTTTGTGCCAGTTGTTGCAACAGGGCGTCGAGGGTCATAAAAGCAGCCGGCTTGGTACTGTTCAGCGCCTGTAATTGGTACTGGCTACTGAGAGAAAAATAATGAATTTCAAAACGTTTTTCAACCTGCTGCAAGGTTTGATCTGGCCACCAGTTTTTTTCAGCAATGAGACGAACTTCGCTGACAAAAGTCAATTCGATGCCATTGTGTATGGCTTCAATCATGGCCTCACTGAGCCTAATATCATATCGGGGTGTTACCTGCCAGTGATTGGCTTGCGGCTTGACTGTTATGCTCTTGAGCACAATCGATTGGGCCTGGGCTGTGATAACGACCAGACAGCAAAACAAACCGATAAGCTTGAGGATTCGTGTCATGATTTTTTCAGTAGACAATAATAAAAACCGTCCATGTCGGACTGACCCGGTAGAATCTGCCGGCCGTAGTTTTGTGCCAAACTGTCCGGTAAGTCGATGGCGTGTTCCTTAAAGTCGGGATTGTTGTTCAAAAAGCGTTTGATCTGTCGTTCATTTTCTGCGCGGAACACCGAACAGGTGGCGTACAGTAACCAGCCGCCTGAGACCAGTAAATCGGCGGTGGCCTGTAAAATACGTGTTTGCAATTGGGTTAACAGCATCATGTCCTTGGGTTGTCTCAGCAGTTTAATATCCGGATGGCGTCTGACCACGCCTGAAGCGCTACAGGGGACATCCAGTAATATTTTGTCATATTTAGGTCCTTGATACCATTCATTCGGTTGGC
>CAZWVE010000154.1:0-4521 GCA_964636925.1 uncultured Marinicella sp. | reverse complement strand
CATATTTGTAGCTGTCTTCGTTATCCTGAAATAACTTTCCGGCTCGTACAAAGGCGTTCCTTAATGGTGTCCCCCCTTCACTGGGCGCCCCAAATAAAAAGGAATAAAATCCACTGCGATGACCACTTTCAAATTTTTCCAAACCCGAAAAACGCGTATTTTTATTAAGCAATTGCCAATCGACCTTGAAGTCCGGTCCAAATCCGGCGAATGACCGGCTAATGGCGGCTCGTGCCAACTTCATCCGTGTACTGTAATAAGAATACCAGTTGGCAAAATTATCCAAGTCCGAACCAAACAATTGGTGCTCCGTATAATGTCCATTACTGCCTCTGGTTAAATAAAAAGCCCGGGTGTATTTCCCATCATTTGTTGCAGCCGACATACTGCTCGCCCAGGAACGTCCCCAACTACCATTTCTATAGTAATAAAGTGTACGTACAGGCCGATAATTATTTGTTAGATTAACTGTACTCAATTTTCCATAGCCACCATAACCATGGTAACCGTTTAAAGGAGCTCTTTCCGGGTCAATTTGTGGCATCTGGCTGCCATCCGCATTAATCGGTGGTGCATAGGTAATATTGGGGTTATAATACAATAGGTTTTGTTCCGGATTAGCAAAAGCATTACCATTTGATCCCGTTCCCATCCAACCATAGGCCATACTACCTGAATCATCTAACGTCACAGCAATCGCCGGCGGTACTGACTGGTTTAGAAACAGGGGATCATGGGATAGTTGCAACAGGGCTGCCCGTGATGAACTTATTCCTGCACCCATGCAAGTCACAGAAACCACTAAAAAGACAAATAACTTCATTCTATTCATAATAACCTCTCTTCGTTTAGTTCGTCGCCGAACTGCTAACCACCACCGTGTACATTGACTGGGTTAAAGCAATGGTATTACCATCACCACTGGGACCTTTCCCTGTGATTAAAAATGCCTTTTGTAAATTCGCATCACCACCAGAACTACCGCCGAACTCCTGCGATCCATGTGCCTGAGTTGCCCCAATCAATTCTTCAACAATATATTCCGGGCGTCTTTGTAAAGCTCCGTTGAAGGATGCATTAGTAAAATCATAATCATGCGCCATACCCGCCCCGCTGTTCCAGTTTCTCTGTTTAAATCCTTCAACCGTTGTGTTTAAACCAAGAGATGGGTTCGAGCCGGAATCCTGAAGATGTGAGTAGATATTAAAAAATGTCGCACCCGGTGTACCCTTGACATTCACACCATTGGTTCTTGCTACAAGTGTATAAAGATACTCTTCACCATTTCTGACAGCAGAATTAGCCGCACCGTAGGCCAATGAACGGTTATGTAATCCGGCAGCCATTTTTTCTTGTAAAATAGTGCCTTTCATACCAGCATATCCCATTAGAGTAATAATCAGTAACAGTATCAACCCCACAGCCAAAGCTGCACCCTGTTGTCGTTGTATTGATTGTATTTTCATAAAGTATAACTCCTGATTGGTATGGTGACCATAAATTCGCGGCGATACATACGCTCTCTATTCAGACCTGATGGCAAGGTAGTAGGTGGTGTTTGTGCTGCATCACCATCAGGTGAATAAATAAAAGCTTCATCTTCAATCATGGAGCTGTCATTCACCGTATTCATCAATAAATGAATTTCCATGGCATAGATAGAACGCCATAAACAACCTCTGCCATTCGCTAATTGAGCATTGGTGGGCAAAACCTCAGAACTGGGTGGAACAATACAACCTTGAATGCCATCAACCGCACCATCTTCATTTTGATCACCACCATCTTGAACACTTTGAACCTCATCAGCTGTTAACCTGACAACATGGCCAGTTTGTGTTTGAGCCAGATAAAATACATCAAAACGCTCCACACCTTCTACCAACTGCTGTACATTGCCATTTTCCGAACGATACAATGAACTAATCATACGACCGTTTCTGTTTGGGTCAGCATCAATACCGACAAAATAACTAACTGTATGGAAATCACGACCCAAATCATAAGCTCGCACACCACTTCCATAGTTAAAATCAGGTACCATCGTAGATCCATGTAGGGTGACAGATGTTCCCGCCCAACTGGCCTGTGCCACATAGCTGGTGTTACAATCTGCTATCAAAGCCAGATTAGATGGATTATCACCCACATCTTCCAGAATAAACACATTAGGAGAAGCAGGATTAGGAACACTCACCACACGGTGGCCACCTTTTAAATAACGCACCGTCAATATATCTGTGTTGGCTGCTCGATTACCGTCAGATGTACCAATACTGCGAAAATTTGTACTCGCGTCGGTTCCCACAGTTGAGCTTATTGCTGGCTGGCACGAACCACTCGAACACTCATAACCTTGAATAAAATAACGCGAATCTAACGGATAGGCACTCAAACCAGTCATACTGATACCTGTGTTCGGCAATTGATCGGCATCTGACAATAAATCCAGTTCTATCTGGTTTATATCTGGCAAGCCGTTGGTGGCAGGAACCGTCGAGAAATCCACACCACGATCCACCATCCAGGTAGACATAACATACCCCTGATTCCATTTAGTAATTACATCAGAAGGCATTCTGACCGAAGCACAATGCTGCCGACCAGCCTGTTCTACATCACTTTTAATTCGGGTAATGGCATAGCGTCCGTTTTCCTGTAACGCAGCCAATCCGGTTTGAGCCTTATTAAGAATACTGGAATTGGTGAAAAGCGAGACCAGTCCCAGTAAGATAATTAAGCCAATTACCATGGCCACCATCAATTCAATCAGGGAAAAGCCCTGAATAGCATAAGGTTGTTTATTTTTCATAATATTCTTCACGGTTGACCCACCAATTCCATGGTTTGTTGTTCAGCATTTGAATCACGATTAGATTCATCCCAGTTCACAATAACCGTACAAACACCCCTATAGGGAGGTGCGGCCGACCAGATAGACGGTGCAGTCGGCGTTCCAACTGTAATCGGCCTGCTTTCATTGTTAACACAACTGATTGAACCCGTTCCATTCGGCAAGGCTAACGCCAGAGACCGTGCCCACTGTTCCATATCATACTGAGCTAGCGTGGAATAATTACAAGGTGAATTGCAATTTGTTGTGCCGGTAGTCGCTGTACCATCGTAGTTACCACCCTCCCACAGTGCTTCAGGATTCGCTCGCATCCGATCCATCATATTTTCCGCCAGGAAGTTAGCCTGTGAGCGCAAGTAACCGTTGTGATTATTTTTAACTGAAATGGTCATCATACCGGCAATACCGAGCAGACCAAAAGAGAACACAACGATAGCAACCAATACTTCCAACAATGTAAACCCATCTTCTTTTCGTTTTAGCCTAATCATGGATTAATCACCTTAACGTTGCCTGACATAGTAATAACAACAGCTTTCTTTTCTATCGGCTTATCAATATGCATTAATTCAAAACGTGCCTCATTATTCCCTTGCAAACCACCAATGCGGTTAAAAATAATTTTATTGTTGGCATCAGGAGGTGTAACTAACGTAAAACGCATCTGGCTGTCCATCGAATCCTCTTTGAGTAATTCCGTATCGCCAGCCCCTCCCACACCGATAGCCGTTACTGTCCAGCCGTCATGCCATTGACCATCAGGAACCACCTCAACTTCAGTGCCATAACGGACAGCTTCGGCACGCGCTAAATTCATGCTATAAATTAGACTGTTAGCATGATCAGTGACCATACGACGTAATTTAAAATCCCGGTAATTGGGCACGCCCCAGGCCAATAATAAGGAACCAATCAACAAGGTGATGATGAGTTCAATTAAGGTAAACCCTCTTACTTTCATTGTGTGCTCGCTGTTTTGACTTAAGTACAGGGTAATCATGTCTAAAGTTTTGTCAAAACGCAAGAAATTGAAGATGGCTTCCGACCAATGGAATAAAAGTAGCGATAAACGGTTGGTGGCTAAGACGTTTGTACCAGTCTGAGTTCTTTGGGCAATGCGAATACCATATTTTCCGGTTCGCCGTCGAGGGATTCGACTTCAATGTTTTTATCATGGTTTTTTAGCCAGACGATGACATCTTTAACCAATTTTTCAGGGGCTGATGCACCGGCAGTTAGGCCAATGGTTTCAACACCATTCAGCCAGTCGGGGTTTATGTGGCTGGCATCATCAATCAAATAGGACCGGACACCTTTGCGTTCTGCCAATTCCTTGAGACGATTGGAATTTGAGCTGTTAACACTGCCGACAACCAACACCAAATCGCAGAACTCGGTGAGATCTTTCACCGCATTTTGGCGATTTTGCGTGGCGTAGCAAATATCGTCATGTTTCGGGCCTTCGATGGCCGGGAATTTTTCTTGTAAGGCGGCGATAATGTCTTTGGTGTCATCCACAGATAAGGTGGTTTGGGTGACAAAGGCGACTTTATCGGGATTATCAATTTCAAGATCTTTCACTTCATCCACAGAATCAACCAGATAAACAGTGCCTTTGCCTTTATGCTTATCCCATTGACCCAAAGTACCTTCCACTTCCGGATGGC
>CAZWVE010000153.1:0-4543 GCA_964636925.1 uncultured Marinicella sp. | reverse complement strand
GGCACCGACGGTCAGTGGCTTTTATCGTATTGCGATTTGCGGCGGCTTGAGTTTAGTGATTTGTCTTATCAACCGTCGTTCCTTATGGCACAGTGGTTCTTATGCCCATAAACTTTTTTTTGCCGCCTTGTTTTTTGCGGTGGATTTGTGGCTTTGGCATCGCAGCATCCTTTTTGTGGGGCCGGGCTTGGCAACGGTGTTGGGTAATTTTCAGGTGTTTTTTATGACGCTGTTTGGCGTTCTTTTTTTGCATGAGCGCATTGGTTGGCGCTTTTTGACCGGCTTAGGTCTGGCATTTTTGGGCTTGTTCTTATTGGTGGGCGTTGACTGGTCAAATTTTGATGCGGATTATCGTACCGGTGTTATTTATGGCCTTTTAACGGCGGTGGCTTACACCGGTTTTATGTTGGTTTTGAGGCAGTTGCAGGGTATGAAAAGCACCTTGTCACCTATGTCGAATTTAGGTGTGGTATCACTGATGTGTGCCGGCATATTGGCAGTGATGGCATTTTTTGAAGGGGACTCGTTCGTTATTCAAGATAAGCAAACGCTGTTTTCCATGATTAGTTTGGGTGTTTTTTGTCAGGTAATCGGCTGGGTGGTTATTACCCGCTCGATGCCATTGCTGGCGACTTCTCTGGTGGGTTTAATTTTATTGTTGCAACCGGCCTTGTCGATGTTATGGGATATCATATTCTTCAGCCGGCCTACCTCACTCACGGATATCATGGGGTTTGTGGCGGTTATGATCGGTATTTATGTGGCCTCCGTTCGTCGCAAAAAAGCCATTAGAATGAACAGCTAAGCGGTGTTGATGCGTTTATTTAATCATGGTTTTTAAAGCTTTCTTACTATAAAATAGTTATGTTTTAAACACAATTTGAAGTGATGAAAATTGATGAAGCTATTTTGTTAGATCATGCCATTCAAAGAGACTTAATTAAACAGTTATTGGACACCCAGGGTGATTCCGGGGACAGACGCCAATTATTTAAACAGTTGACCCGGGAACTGGCGATTCATGCGGATGCTGAAGAACGCCATTTTTACGTGCCGCTGATTGAGATTGACAGTACCCAGGATGATGCACGCCATGGTATTGCTGAGCACCATGAGATTGAAGAATTGGTGGCAAAGGTCGAAGATGCCGCGTTTGATTCGTCTGCCTGGTTAAAACATGCGCAGACTTTAGCCGATAAGGTATTGCACCATTTAGAAGAGGAAGAACAGGACTATTTTCCCAAAGCCAATCAAGTTCTCAGCGATGATCAGTCCGAAGAATTGGGGGATCATTACCTCAATGCCATGAACGATGCCCGTAAAAACAGTGATTAACGATGCTTGATTTTCTCGGAATCAATGTGGAGCATTACATCGATTGGGGTGTGATTCTGCGCCATTTGGCACTAATCAGTTTCGCCTTGTTATTGACCTTACCGGTGGCGGTTAACCGCGAAGCGAACTCGTCCGGTGGTGGTGTGCGCACCTTCCCGCTGGTGGCGGTGGCCACTTGTTCTTATACGCTATTATGTTTAGATGTGATTACCAATGATGAAGCGATTGGCAAATTTATGGCCGGAATTGTTACCGGCATTGGTTTTATCGGCGGGGGTGCCATTTTAAAAAAGAAAGATGATTCTCGGGTTTCCGGTCTGGCCAATGCCGCCAGTATTTGGAACACCGGTGCCATCGGCATGTCGGTGGCCTGGCAACGATTTGAAATTGCCATTATTATTGCGGTGATTAATTTTTTGATTTTGCGGATTGGTTACAATGCCAAAAAAATCGTTAAAAACAACGGTGACAGTGAAGATGGTTATGAAAAAAAATCCGACTCCGATTAGCGGATCGGTTGCGTTACATGTATGTCATTGAACGTATTTATTTATGTTAAATAGAGGATGAGTTATTATGAGTACAAATAAAATTATTGGTTTGGTGTTGTTGGTGTTGGGTGCGGTCTTAGTATTTTTCGGTTTAAATGCTGCCGATGCGCCTTTAGAAGAGGCCTCTGAAGCCCTAACCGGTCGCTACAGTGATGAAACCATGTACTACCTGATTGGCGGCGCCGTGGCGGCGGTGGTGGGCATTGTTCTGCTGCTGAAAAAGTAAGTTAACAAGCAAATAAAAACCCCGCGGATTAAGCGGGGTTTTTTTGTGGTTTAGTGGTCACAGCTACCTGAGTACGTGACCCAGTAAAGAAAGAACCAGTAATACCAGGAAAATAAAGAATATAATCTTCGCAATTCCTGCCGAGGCACCGGCGATACCGCCAAATCCCAAGGCGGCCGCAATCAGTGCGATAACTAAAAAAACTAATGCCCAATATAACATAATAGTAACCCTCGTTTTGATTTAAAGATGTCGGCGGGGCCTAATCCCCGCCGACTTGATGACGGTAATTTTATGAATCTTTGACGACCTGTAATTGGTTATCAACACTGCGAACACCGTCAGTATTTTCAGCAATTTTTTCGACCAAGTCCTTTTCAGCAGAGCTGTTAACTTTACCGTTTAAAGTGACTTTGCCGTACATGGTATCAACATTGACCTTTAAGCCAGATGTCTCACCGTTCCAAAGTAATTTGGATTTAATCGCTGCGGTGGTGGTGGCATCATAGTACCAGTCACTGAAAGATCGGTCTGAATCATGGTCTTCGTGTTCACTGTGATTCATCTTGTCAGTTTTTTCCACCGTTAGGTTATTTTCAACTTTATTCACACCTTCGATACCTTTGGCGATTTCACCGGCCAGCTCTTTATCTATGTCAGAGTTAACTGTTCCGGAAAGCACCACAGTACGACCTTTAACATCCGTATTGATGGTGAAGTTATTCAAATGGCGGTTAACCAATAAAGCGGTTTCCACTTTACCGTCTAACCAGGCATCGCGCAGCTTGTCATCCGTGTCGTACTGGGAGTTGTCTGCCAGTGCGAAAGGAGTGACAGCCAAAGATGCGGCTAATACAGTCGTTCGTATGGCATTTCTTAACTTGTTAGATTTATAATTTTTCATGATTTTAATCCTCATAATTTAAGTTAACCACATGCCGAATGACATGATGGTTCCCATTATAGTGATGCACCGTTAATCAAAAGTTAGCCAATTGTTAAAAACAGGTTAGGGACAAGGGTTTGTAAGTGATTGAAAAATAAGTCAAAACCCAGTATTCATCAGGGTTTGTGGGTCATAATAAGTGATAGTTATTCGCATTAAAAAAAAACGCCAATGACTATCATAGGTATTCATTTTAGGCCGTATAAATTTGTTACAATGCTGTATTTCTTCATTTAACAGGGCTTTTTTATGGCAGCGCAGCCAAATACCCATGGTTTATTACGTGCGATTGTTTTAATGTTGCTGGCAGCCCTGGCTTTTAGTGCCATGAATGTCCTGATACGGGTTGCTTCACATCAGTTACATGCATTTGAAATCGCATTTTTTCGGAATCTATTCGGTTTGATTTTTATGCTGCCCTGGTTTATGAAACATGGATTAACTGTTATCAGAACCGATCGCTTACCACTTTTTATCATTCGCGCGGTACTTGGCATTGTTTCCATGTTTTGTTTCTTTTGGGGCTTAACGGTGTTGCCCCTGGCAAAAGCTGTGGCCTTGGGTTTTACCGTGCCTTTATTTGTCACCGTGGGTGCGGCGGTGGTGTTAAAGGAAGCGGTTCATGCCAGACGATGGGCTGCAGTGGTGATTGGTTTTATCGGCACCCTGATTATTCTCAGACCGGCATGGGATGGTGATTTAATACCTTCATTGGTGGTGGTATTTTCAGCCTTGACCATGGCGGCTTCGGTATTAATTATCAAAGACCTGTCACGCACCGAAAACCCCAATACCATCGTTATCTTTATGGTCTTACTTATGACCCCGATTTCTTTCCCGGTGGCGTTAACGGTGTGGCAATGGCCGGATGCCTGGGGTTGGTTGTGGCTTATTTTATTGGGGTTTAGCGGCAGTTTAGCCCATTTGCTCTTTACCCATGCCATTCGTGGCAGCGAGGTGTCGCTGGTGATGCCTTTTGATTTTGCCCGGCTACCGTTTGTGATTATCTTGGCGTGGTTCTTTTTCAATGAAACAGTTGATCAATGGACCTTAGTAGGTGCCGCTGTGGTATTTGCTTCCGGTGCCTATATCGCACACCGGGAATCTCAATTGCAAAAGCGCCGTGCCCGGCTTTTAAAGGCGACCGGATGATGGATCAATTTCTCGATAAAATCAGACAATGTCGTGTCTGTGAAGATTATTTGCCATTGGGGCCACGGCCGGTGGTCCAGGCCTCAAGCAACAGCCGACTACTTATTATCGGCCAGGCACCGGGTACCAGGGTCCATGAAACAGGGATTCCCTGGAATGATCCCAGCGGCGATGAACTCCGTCGCTGGCTAAATATCGGGCGCGATTTATTTTATAACCCAGGAGTCGTTGCTATAGCCCCTATGGGTTTTTGTTATCCCGGTCGAGGTCGTTCCGGAGATTTGCCGCCCAGGCCTGAATGCGCACCCTTGTGGCATCGGCCTTTGCTCAATC
>CAZWVE010000152.1:0-4554 GCA_964636925.1 uncultured Marinicella sp. | reverse complement strand
ATGTTATCAAGAAAGGCCGAGGGACTAGACCCGACGACGCCTTAGCAACCCTTTCCCCGTTACTAAACGCGAAAGAAGGTGCTACATTCTACTTCTTGTCATCCGGCAATGAAGATAGATAACTGAAATAAAACCACTGTTCGGTGGTTTTTCAGAATTTCTTTTTAACATTTTTCATTGGGACGCAGTCTTCGGATTGTGCGAACTTTTATTTTTTTAAAAAGGTATGAAAAATGACTCAATCTACACAATTACAAACCCAGGCGCTGCATGCAGGTCACGATGTCACACAACATGGCGGAACCCGCGCAGTACCGATTTACCAAACATCCAGTTATGTCTTTAAAAATGCCGATCATGCGGCCAATTTATTTAATTTATCAGAGCCGGGTTACATTTATACCCGCCTGAATAATCCCACCAATGATATTTTGGAACAACGATTAGCCGCCTTAGAAGGGGGTGTCGGTGCGGTGGTCACCGCCTCAGGAACCGCTGCCATCAGCACCGCTTTATTGACGTTGCTTAAAGCCGGTGATCATATTGTCGCCTCGGGCAGTTTGTATGGTGGTACCTTTAATTTACTCCATGTGACTTTGCCACGGTTTGGCATTACCACGAGTTTCGTCAATGCCGATAATCCTGATAATGTGGCGACGGCCATTCAGGAGAATACCCGCGCAGTCTTTATTGAATCTCTGGGCAATCCCAAACTGGATGTGTTGGATCTCGAAGCCCTTGCAGAAATCGCGCATCAACATGACATTCCTTTCATTGTGGATAACACCATCGCCACGCCGGCTTTACTGAGACCGATTAAATATGGTGCGGATATTGTGATTCATTCACTCACCAAGTACATCACCGGAAATGGCACCGGTATGGGTGGTGCCATCATTGATGCGGGAAATTTCAACTGGGCCAATGGCAAATTTCCGGAATTTACCGAGCCCGCACCTGGCTATCATGGACTGGTTTATCACGAGGCTTTGGGCAACCTGGCTTATGTGGCGCGGTTACGGATTGAGGGTTTGCGTGATTTGGGTGCAGCAATGAGCCCTTTTAACGCTTTTGGTACTTTGCAGGGATTAGAAACCCTGGCTTTACGAATTAAACAGCACAGTGAGAATGCCCTGGCGTTAGCGCAATGGCTTGAGGCGCAACCTCAAGTGGCCTGGGTTAATTATCCCGGTTTAAACCAAAGCCCCTACTATGAATTGGCTCAAAAATACCTGCCTCAAGGTCAGAGTGGTATTTTAACCTTTGGTTTGAAAGGCGGTTTTGAAGCGGCAAAACAAGTGGCCAATGAAGCCAAATTATTGTCATTATTGGCCAATATTGGCGACACCAAATCACTGATTATTCACCCGGCCAGTACCACCCATCAGCAATTAGATGAGCAGGCTCAACATGCGGCCGGGGTTAGTCCTGACTTAATTCGTTTGTCGGTAGGCATTGAGGCCATTGAAGATTTAGTGGCTGATTTGCAGCAAGCTTTCGCACAACTCAAGGACTGAGGCAATATCATGGTAAAAACATTAGTCATTGATCAGTTCACGACTATATCAGGCGCTGAATATGAGCAACTACCGGTGAGTTACCGGGTGTTTGGTCCGGATTTACACCAAGCCCCAATTATATGTATCAATCATGCCTTGACCGGTAACGCCAATGTCAGTGGAGAAACCGGATGGTGGCGGGATTTGGTGGGGCCGGATAAAGCCATAGATACCCAATGTTTCACTGTGCTGGCTTTTGATATACCGGGAAATGGCGCCAATGGTTTTGTCATAGAAAACTATCAGGATTTTACCGCCAAAGACATGGCTCGGTTACTGTTAATGGCCTTATCAAAATTAGGTGTTAATGAATTGCATGCTTTGATCGGTGCTTCATTGGGTGGCGGTATTGCCTGGGAAATGATTGCCCTGACGCCAAAGCTTTGCCGGCATTTTATTCCAGTGGCGAGCGATTGTGAGTCATCCGATTGGCTGATTGCCAATTGTCATTTACAGGAACAAATTTTATTAAATTCTAAGCAGCCGGTTCCTGATGCGCGAAAACATGCCATGATGTGTTATCGCACGCCACAATCTTTTAGTCGGCGATTTCAGCGAAAAAAACAGGCTAATCAGCCGTTGTTTCAGGTCGAAAGCTGGTTAAATCACCATGGTGACAGTTTGGATAAACGGTTTTCCTTACAGGCCTATCTGCTTATGAATCAGCTGTTAAAAACAGTGGATTCAGGCATCCGCGATAACCCAAAACGAGCAGCACAAATAAGCGCACAAATTCATCTGGTGGCGATTGATTCGGACTTATTTTATCCGGTGACTGATACCCAAGAATTATTTCAATTATTAAAACAGCATTTAGCTCCGACCCAAGTTGATTACCACGAAATTAATTCACCCCATGGCCATGATGCTTTTTTAATCGAAAAACAACAAACTGCGCATATTATGAATTTAATTTTAAACAGCAAACAACGCCATCAAGCCAGTCGTGTGTTGAAATTTGGCGGTCAATCATTGGCCGATGATAACGGTGGCTTTAATCGTGTAATAAAAATTATCCAAAGCCGCTTATCCAAACTGCAGCGAACAGTGGTGGTGTTGTCAGCCCGAGGCGATACCACACAGCGGTTACATGATTTAGTTCAGCAGGCCGTGTCCGGCGAAGATTTTACGCGTGCTTTAACCACCTTAATCGCGCAACAAACACCGCCCGGTTTAAGTATCGACTGGCAGGAAAATGTGGACTTAATCAACCGATTGCTCAAAGGCATCGCTATGGTGGGTGATTACAGCTTAAAAACCTTGGATAAAATTCTCGCTCAAGGTGAATTAATGTCGGTCAAAGCCATGGCCGCTGCACTCACTGACCGGGGTGTTCGGGTGGCGTTATTGGACACCCGATCGTTGATTAAGAGCGATGATAATTACAGCCGTGCCTCGCCCTTGTCACAGCTATCGAAAACCGCTGTTTGTCAGGCAGTGGCGGCTTTAACAGATTATGACGTGATTTTGGCGGCCGGATTTGTGGCTTCCACAGAACAGGGTGACACCACCACTTTGGGACTCAATGGCAGTAATTATACGGCGGCGTTGCTGGCTAATTTTTTGGATGCCGATGAACTTGAAAATTACACCCATGTGGATGGCATTTTTACCGCCAATCCGCAATGGGTGGAACAAGCCCATAAAATTGAACAACTGAGTTTTGCTGAGGCCAATGAACTGGCGCAACTGGGTACGTCAGTATTGCATGCCAAAACCATGATTCCATTATTGGAGAAGAACATTCCTCTGCGCTTATTAAATACCTTTAACTCGACTGATGAGGGCACCTTAATTTCTGCGCAATCAAATCAAACCGGTATCAAGTGTATCAGTGCCGAGACTGATCGGGCACTCATTAATTTAAGTGGGCGCGGACTACTCGGCAAGGTGGGCATAGACAGTCGTATTTTTAATGCCTTGGCGCGGCATAACGTCAGCGTAAATATCATCGCCCAAGGTGGTGCTGAGCGCGGTGTTGGCTTGGTGGTTAATGCCGAAGACGCGCTGTTAGCGCACAGGGTTTTGCAAGATGAATTCCAGATCGATTTAGCACGTCAGGATGTCAGTGATATCGGCTTACAGCGCAATGTGTCGGTCATAACCGCAGTGGGTTTGAATTTATTGGATTTCAGTCGGCCATTATCTGCTTTGGTAAATAATAAAGTAATACCATTGGTGATGAACAATTCATTGAGTGGACATAGTGTCAGCCTGGTGGTTCAAAATACCGATTTGATTAAAGCCGTGAATGTCATTCACAGCGCCATATTTGGTACCATAAAGAGAGTTCATCTGGTGTTGATGGGTCATGGTGTGGTCGGTGGCGCTTTAATTAAGCAAATATTAGCAGCTCAACAAATCATTCAAAACAGACAACAGCTTGATTTGAAAATAATTGCCATCGCCAATTCCCAGAAAATGGTGTTAGATAAAAATGGCATTCAGAATGATTGGCCGCAACGTTTGGTCCGGTCTCAACAATTAACGAATATTCAAGATATTATTGAATATGTGCACCATCATCACCTGGAAAATATCGTAGTGGTGGATAATACCGCCAGTGCAGACATCTGTTATGAATATCAAGCACTGATTGAGGCAGGTTTTGATCTGGTGTCTTCTAATAAAATCGCCAATACGGTGGACTACGATGGTTACCGACGCTTGCACAGTCTATTAAAACAGCACAATAAACGCTACCTGTATGAAACCAATGTCGGTGCCGGTTTGCCGTTGATTGATACCATCAGAACCCTGCACCAGTCCGGTGAAAATATCACCGCCATTCGGGGGATTTTCTCAGGCTCCTTAAGTTATATTTTTAACCGCTTCGGGGTGGAAGACGTGACGTTTAGCGAGGTGGTGAAAGCCGCTGTTGAGCAGGGTTTCACTGAGCCCGATCCACGGGCTGATTTAAGCGGTCTCGATGTGGCGAGAAAATTATTAATTCTGGCGCGCGAACTGGATTTAGCGGTGTCTTTAAACGATGTCC